>JAFLUC010000022.1 GCA_022509005.1 Oscillospiraceae bacterium
GCCTTATCTATGCTGCCCATCATTGGTGTATCAAGCTTACCGATTTTTTCTCTGAGTCTGCGTTTATCAAGAGTCCTTATCTGTTCGAGTAATACCACCGAATCCTTGTTCAGTCCGTACATATCAGCGCAAAGCTCAATATGCGTCGGCATCTTTGCCTTGTTGATGCGGCTTGTTATCGCCGCGGCAATGACTGTAGGACTGTAGCGATTTCCTACATCATTCTGGATTATCAGCACCGGGCGTACTCCGCCCTGCTCGCTTCCGACAACCGGACTGAGATCGGCATAATAAATGTCTCCTCTTTTAACTGTCACTCTTTATTCACACTCCGTCAGTTTTTCTTCATAAATCCGCAACGCCTCGTTCGCGGACTCTAGCCCATATTCTGCCTCTTCAAGATTTATTTCAGCCATCTCCGCATAACCGCTTTTAAGCAGCTCGCGAAGCTCCTCCGTATTCCCTGAATTGTGTGACAAAGCCTCCAGCTCCCTTCATCAGTCAGTTTTTACAGCAGATAATCAAGCACCTTTACTATTTCCCCGCCCTTTTTATACACGCGCGGGATCCTGCGGCTCAGCATACACGTGATCTCATAATTGATCGTGCCAAGCCACACTGCCACATCATCAACCGTAACGGCACCATTTCCGAAAATCAGGGCCTCGTCACCTCGTTTAATATTATTACCCGAAGTGACATCTATCATACATTGATCCATGCATATTCTTCCCGCTATCGGAAAAACCTCGCCGTCTATTTCGATTTTAGCTTTTTTTGCAAGCAGTCTTGAATATCCATCTGCATAACCGATGGGGACCGTGGCAAGCTTAACCGCGCCATCGGCTATGTACTCTTTGCCGTAGCTCACACCTCTGCCCGGCTCAATTTCCTTTACATATGTTATCGTTGATTTTAATGACATAACGTATCTTAACGCCAGTCGTGATTTATCTACCTCATCTGATGGGTACATGCCGTAGAGAATGATTCCCGGCCGCACCATGTCAAGATGATATTCGGGATACATCATGATCCCTGCACTATTGCATATGTGACGTATTGGGATATTGACGCCTTCTTCTCTAAGTCTGTCACAGACTGACATAAATCGCTTAAACTGCAGCCTCGTATATGATGGATCCGTCTCATCAGAGGTCGAAAAATGTGAGAAAATACCTTCAATTTCAAGCATGGGTAATTGTGATATACGCTTTATCTCATCTATAATATCGCTGTTATCGCCGTCTGTCACGACATAGCCTATGCGGCTCATTCCGGTGTCAAGTTTTATATGAACTTTAACCGTTCTGTTAAGCGCTGCGGCTGCATCTGATAACTTCTTTGCAAGCTCATAGGTATAGACAACCGTAATAATATCATTTTTAACGAAGCTTTCTGCATTCTCCTCCATTACGGAGCCCAAAATCATAATCGGCACCCCTGGGAACATTTGTTTAAGCTCCACAGCCTCATCAAGCGTTGCGACAGCTAATCTGTCGGCACCGTTTTCAAGCATTGTTTTTGCGCACTCACCTACTCCATGTCCGTATGCGTCCGCTTTTGCAACCGCCATTATCATAGCATTTTTATTTGTGATTTTGCGTATTCCGCGCATATTGAACGCAAGAGCGTCAAGATCTATCTCCGCCCATGTTCTTTTCTCCATTTCAGTCCGGCTCCTTTTTATTATGTTAACATAATTCTATTTATTTGTCTATAGGTAATTTATTCTACGGTAATCTGCCCTATGGCATCCGGCAGGCACCCGAGCACATCACATGCCGTCATAGACTCCATACCAAACCGCCGTGACGCTATATCGCCAGCAAGTCCGTGGATATACGCTGCCGCTGCCGCCGCTGCCGCAGAGTCTGCACCCTGCGCGGCAAAAGCCGCAATAATCCCGGCGAGTACATCTCCGCTGCCGCCCGAGGCAAGCCCGGGATTACCTGTATTATTAATATATTGTGTAAGGTCCGGAGCCGTTACAATTGTATGATGTCCTTTAAGCAAAACGGTTGCTCCGTATTCCTCTGAAAGCTCCTTTGAAACCTCTATCCGATTTTCTTCTATATACGCAATATCAAGCCCTGTGAGATATGAAAGCTCCATAGCATGAGGCGTGAACACTATTTCACATGCGCAGTCCGCGAGTACGGATTTATTCTTTGCAACAGCCCATATAGCGTCTGCGTCAACAATAACAGGAACACGGCTGTTCTTTAAAACAGCGCATACAATATCCTCGACATCTTTTGATCGTCCAAGTCCCGGACCTATAAGAACTGCATCAGACTTCTCTACTTGCGGTAAAATATCACTGATTGCCGGATATGCTATATGCCCTGCCGTGTCAGGCAGCGGAATCGTCATTACCTCTGTTGTTTTGGTTTCCAAAATATCATTTATCGAATTACAGCAAGCAATTGTTATTAGTCCCGCGCCCGTCTTTAGAGCCGCCTGCGCTGACATATACGCAGCGCCGCTCATCCCGCGCGAGCCGGCTATTATTAAGAGTTTGCCGTAATCGCCCTTATGCGAATTGTTTGTTCTTTGCTTTATTATGCTGCGCACAAACTCAGAATCAGTCACGTTAATCTGTAGATTCTGCGAGTTCAGAACGTGCTGCGGAATCGAAATCGCATCCACTACAATCTCGCCTGTGAAGTCTGCGCCGGGATATAGGAACATTCCAATCTTATACGCACCGAAGGTGACGGTCTTATTCGCGTTTATGCACACTCCACAGATCTCACCGCTGTCGCTGTTTATTCCGCTAGGCACATCAACAGAAAGTACATATTTTGCGTTATCGTTTATTATGCCTATAACATCATATGCCATACCGCGCACCGTGCCGCTTATACCTGTGCCTAAAATTGCGTCTACAACAATATCAAATGAGCGTACTATGTAAGAAAGCTCTTCCGTATCAGTTACAGCCTCCATAGGAACATCCATATTGTTTATAATGTCAAAATTGATTTTTGCATCTCCCTTAAACTCATTCCCGCTCACGAGGAAGACAGTAATATCCGCTCCTGCATTATATAAATGCCGTGCAATTGCAAGACCGTCTCCGCCGTTATTGCCTTTGCCGCAGAATACCGCTATAGAACTCTTTGTGCTGTCAAAATTCTTTTTAATCTCATTAACACAGGCAAGTGCAGCATTTTCCATAAGAATTATCCCCGGCACAGCACCCAGCGCCTCCGCAGCGCGGTCCACTGCCCGCATCTCTTGTGAATAGCACGCCTTAAACATACAAACCGCCTCCTTGCGTGATTTACATAACAACTCGCGGAGTTGATACCCCGCGAGTTATCTCATTATTCTTCATTATACTTCTTAACAGCTCTCGGATTGTATTTCCAGAGTGCTTCAACCATTTTCTGTGTCGGCTGCCAAAGAATTATCTTTCTCTCATCCTCAACAGAGCAGTCGATAAAATACGTAAATCCACTGTTGCTCATGGCGCTGTAGTTTAAAATCTTAACACCTTCCGGCGGATTTTTGTATATTGAATTATTTTCTTCATCATCAATTCTCGCCATAAGCGTCGCATTTTTTATGTCAACTGATACAAGGTGTTTTCTGCCCTTTTTCGACATGACCTTATCTATATCCAGATCATTGTTTACTATAACGTATTCATACTCCACATTGAAGGTGTTGATCAGTAAATAAATTCCATACCATGCAAACGCGATAAGCAAAAATCCAAATGGTACAACAAACTGACCTGAATTACGCATCTGCTCATTATCAAATGTTATAACTTTGTATGCGAACAGAACCAAAAGCATAAAAATCGAGAATATAGTTCCGCCGAATATTATAAGACCTATCTTGACCTTATCACCTGTCGTTTTCTTTCTCGGTACGAGCTGCTCTAAAAAAATATCACTCATCATCTTCAGTTTCCTCCATTTATTTTATCATGTCATACAGCGCTGCCAGTGCTCTGCCCCGATGGGAAACTCTGTTTTTCTCATCGGATGACGCTTCGGCAAAGGTTTTTTCAAGCTCATCTGAATAGAACACCGGATCATATCCAAATCCGTTTTCACCTCTTGGCTTATCCAGAATTCTTCCGTATACCTCGCCCTGTGTTATAAGCTCTCTGCCATCAGGGAAAATAAACGCTATGTTTGCAACAAACTTCGCTTTGCGGTTCGTTTCACCCTCCAGCTCACCAAGAAGCTTGGCTATTTTTTCACTATCTGACGCGCCTTCTCCGGCATACCTTGCACTGCGCACACCTGGTCTGCCGTCTAAAGCGTCAACGCAAAGTCCGGAATCATCAGCAAGAACATATTCATCGGAGAGCATTGCGACCGCACGCGCTTTTATGAGCGCATTCTTTGCGAACGTGTCACCGATTTCCTCGACATCAACATCAATTCCCGCTTCAGCCTGGGAAATAATTTCAAAGCCAAGACCAGAGAATATTTTCTCAAACTCTCTTATTTTGCCTGCATTTTTCGTAGCTGCAATAATTCTCATACTCGCACCTGTCCGTTTCCATAGATAATATATTTCACCGAAGTCAGCGCTTCAAGACCCATAGGGCCTCTTGCGTGCATCTTCTGCGTACTGATTCCTATTTCCGCTCCGAATCCAAATTCAAATCCGTCAGTAAACCGCGTTGAAGCGTTTACGTAAACAGCAGCCGCATCAACCTCATTTAAAAACTGCTGTGAACGCTCATAGCTGTCTGTCACTATCGCTTCGGAATGCTTTGTATTATATTTATTTATATGCGCAATCGCCTCGTCAATGCCATCCACGATTTTTACCGCTAAAATATAATCATTATACTCTGTATAGTAATCCTCATCGGTTACCTTTTCTATTCCGTCGGAATAAATATCCCTTGAAGCTTCATCAGCACGAATCTCCACATTTGCCCCTTTAAGTGCCTCAAATATCTGTGGTACAAAACTATCCGCAACCGCTTTGTCAATAAGCAGCGTTTCTGCCGCGTTACATACAGACGGACGCTGAACCTTAGCATTCATAACTATTTCCCGTGCCATATCAAGATCAGCCATGCCATCAACATATATGTGACAGTTCCCGGCAGCTGTTTCCACCACCGGTACAGTCGCATTTTCCACAACACTCTTTATAAGACCTTTTCCCCCGCGCGGGATCAACATATCCACATACCCATTCATGCGCATGAGCTCCGTTGCAGTCTCGCGTGATGTGTCCTCAATTATATTTAACGCCCCCTCGGGAATACCGACGGAGTATGCCGCATCCTGCATGATCTTCATTATAGCGGTGTTTGAGGCGATCGCCTCTTTGCCGCCGCGGAGTATGCTCGCGTTTGAGGTTTTAAGACACAGTGCCGCCGCGTCTGCCGTAACATTAGGCCGCGCCTCGTATATGATCGCGATAACGCCCATTGGCACGCGCTTTTTGCCTATCTGAAGTCCGTTCGGACGCGTCCACATACCCGTTACCTCACCAATTGGGTCAGAAAGCGCCCTCACCTGCATAACACCTTCTGCAATTCCCTTTATTCGCGCCGATGTGAGCGTGAGTCGGTCTATCATCGCTTGGCGTATGCCAAGCGCTTCCGCGTTTTCAAGATCCTTCTTGTTCGCTTCGAGAATTTCATTTTCGCGGTCTACAAGCGCCTTTGCGATTGCAAGAAGAGCGTTATCCTTTGTTTCGGTTGAAACACTTATAAGCTTCTGTGCCGCCGCCTTCGCCGCAGCGCATTTTTCGAGTAATTCGCTCATTATTTACATGAACTCCTTTAATTGGAATATTATTAATATATATTATGAGATATATTATACATTAATCTGTCGAGAAAATCAAGTATTATTTTTCCGTATTGTAAAAGGGACTGCACACAGTCCCTTTTGCCTGTTTATTCTGGTGTTATAAATTCCTGTACCGGTCTGTAAGTCTTGTACCATAAGAACGCCTTGATCGTTTCGCCCGGTGTTTCAAAGCTATCGGTTTCTATAGTCTTTGTCTCGCTGCTTATGATTGCCTCCGGAACATATTTTACACTGAGCATTTTACCCTCACTGTCGTATGTCGCGCTCACGAGTATTACATTTACAGTATCCACACCGTTATTATATATCGTAACGCTCGCTTTTCCGCTTCCGTCAACCTTGAAATCGCGCGTTTCGAGATCGGCTACAGTAACTTCAACCGTCTTTGTAACGGTGATCTTCTCTGTCACATTTTCATCCGGATGCGTGAATACAGCAGTAATCATAAGCTGCGCTTTACCACCCTGCAGCGGTTCTATATTTACGTTTTTTCCATCACTGTCCGGTGTGAGCCGAACAATCGTGTCATCATTTAAATCCCAGACTACGCTTTCGATTATATAGCTATCATCAGTCGGAGTTATCGACATTGACGCATCCTTGTGCGTGGCATCAATATGAATTGCGTTCGCGTTAAAGCTCAGTTCGGGCTTATACGACACACTCTCAACCTTATTTGATGCGTCAAGCTTAGCATATATCTCGCCGCCTGCCGCCGTTAATGCATCATCATCAAGCATTATCTTGAACTGCCCTTCACTCACACTGATTACGACTTTTTCACTTACAGGATCTGTGGCAGCGCTGTCGCTATAGAAGGCGATAGTGTCACCCTCAATAACATTTTCACCGTCTACTGTCACATATGCATAGTCACTGCCCGGCAGATTATAAATTACAGTACCTTCGGGGATTCTGTCTTTAAAATCTATCTCTGTGCTGCCCTTTACGGTATCATAATTCCGGTTTTCGGGATTGAATACCCACTCATAAGAAATTCCCGGCTGAACCACTACTGTACTCGGCGTATCGCTGCCAAGCCAGCTCCATGAGATCTGGCCTGTCACAAGTTCACCGTCAATACCTGTAAATTCCGCGGTAAGCTTCGAATCTGCCAGACGACCGCCGCGGTCGATCTCTCCCGCGCTCACGCTTCCCTCAGGAATCGCGCGCGCGATTATCATCGCAACAGTCAAGCTGTTTGCGGCATAATCATCATCCTCTTCTACAGAAGCGCGCACCTCATAGGTTCCTGCATTAACAGGCGCTTCCGCTGTCCATGTACCGTACTGCTGATCATCTATGGTTCTCTCGAGATTTCCGCCTATCATTCTGTATTCAACAGTAACCTGTCTGCCAAGCTCTGACTCGACTGTCACAGCTTTCTTAGTCCCATCATATACGAGATTGTCCGGCAAAATGAACTTCAGGTTACCCACCGGCTTCTCATAGCTTGTTACGGAAACCGTGCCTGTTACCGGACTGTTATAATGCTCCTCGTCAGCCGGTGTGAATATCCACGCATAATCACGCGTTCCTAATTCCAATTCAGCGGCAGGATCTGCCCATGTCAGAGTACCGTTTACGATCTCATGATTGTTTTTATTCGCAAATGTACCCTCCAGCTGAACCGTGTGCTTCTGATCCCCATCCGGATCTACAAGCGTATTGCCCACAAGACCCGTGCCCGCGCTTACGCTTAATGGCTGCACGGTTGCCTTTGTTACCTCCATGAATCCGATCGTGGTCTGGATTCCCATCTGATAATTACTATAGCTGTCGATGGTGGCTGTAACAGGATATCTGCGGATCTCCGCATCCGCCGCCGTGCCGTCAGAGTATAACGTCGCATGGATATCATCCTTCGTTTCGCCTTCTACAAGCCCATATACTCCGAATCCGGTGCCCAGTTCAAAATCATTGTTTGTAAGGCTATATACAGCACCGTACTCCTTTGTAAGTCCTTCATTAAGCTTCAGATTTACTGTTCGTCTGTAGATATTTGCATTTGTATGGAAAACCATATCGGACGAACCGATCGTATAGTTATGCGCGGCATCGCCCACAAGCGCGCCATCGGCTTTTATCGTAACCGTAACGACCTTGTTTTCTCCTGCGCCTGCACTGTCAAAAACAGCATTTACATATTCATTGCTGATGCTTACATCGTCCGGTTCTATCTTGTTCGTTATTTCAATTACGTTTTTATTAAAGGTCACCTGCGCCGAACCGTCATATGTTTTATAAAAATCGGTATTAGCATAGCTTATCGCAACCTGTCGCGGCAAAATCGTCAAAACCGCATACGCGCTTCCCGCCGCGAAATCATCTGTTTCAGGAAGCTCCGCCTTCACGTCATATGCTCCGGCATCTGTAGGGGCATCTGTTGTCCATGCATCATCGCCGCTCCCCAATGCTCTGTAGTAAACTGTTTCCGTTTCGCTCTCGCTGCGGCTTGATACGAAATCAACCGACTTCGCCGTACCGTCATATTCTACGGTCAGCGGTGTTCCGGATGAAACGCTCAGCTCGGTTGGTGTTTTTGGCGAAACGATGACCTCTGCCGTGTCTCTTACGATTTCATAATTATCCGTATCATTCGGGGTGAAGATATATTGAACCGGATACACACCTTCGTCAAGCTCAATATCCATATCAGCCCATGCAAATGTACCATTGACATAGTCTCCGTTGTATGGGTTTTTATACTGACCTGTGAGCTGAGACTCGCTTAACGTATCTCCGTCTGTGATACCCGTAGCGTTTACCGTTTCGCGAATCGGCTCCGTCTTTATAACCTTTACGCCGTTTGCCTCGCTGTTATCAACTGATACTATATAATTAGTTCCGCTGTAATCTGCATGTATTGTGTACGGATACGGATCGTCACTTACAGGCGCGTATGTATCAAATCCAGCGCTCGTAATCGTTATACCGAGAGAGTCTGCAAGTTCCTCGCGCATCCGTCCGTGCTTGTCCGTTACCGTGTATTTTATATCCGCTGCCGATCTCGATTCACCATAATGCACCACGATAGATTCGGCAGGCGGCGCAACGGTTACCTCTAAAGGAACTACGTTAAACATCGCTCCCACAAAATATATTAAACGATATCCTACCTCACTGACATAGATAGTTGTCGTGTACTGACCCGCGTTAAGTCCCATGTTGGGCTTAACCCTGATTGCGATCTTCTTGCCCTGTTCAATAGCTCCATCGTTATCCATGGTTATTGTGCATCCGGCATGAACGCCCGGTTTTTCAAGCTGAACCGGTGAGTTACCCATATTCATGACGTAAACAATATCCTCGGTAATTTCATTCTCACTATAGCCGTATTCCAGATCTTCAAACGAAATATTGTCCTTCTCGTATGTGATCGGAGTTCCTTCCTCTGAGGTAAACCGAAGCTTGTGCACAGTCGCCATTCCGGTAACAGCGGTAAGAACCACCTTATCCTCGCCGTCAGCAGGCGCCGGAATCTCATAGGTTATAGCTGTGCTGTTAGAAGGTGACCAACCGTTAAACTTATTCGTATCGTTAAGCACAACCTCCGGCGCACCTACCTCGTACAGATTATCACCTATTACCGCAAGCATATCAACCATATCTTCGCCGGTTTTGAACTCGTTAGCACCATTTCTGAATTCAACATTCACAAGAGTGATCGTTTTGCTGTCAATAAGCATACCGCCTTCTGTCATGAGGTCAATCGTGTAGTCACCCGGCTGCGGATCGTCTAATACCCATCCGTAAAGACGCGATTCGGTTTCCTCCAGCACGTTCGCCACAGACTCCGGACTGCCTCCCGGCGCCGTAACCTGAATAGTGTATTCATCCTTAAACGATTTATCGAGTATCACCCACATAGTGTTTTCCGCTCTTTCAAAATCAAACGGCTCATCAAGAGGAAGCTCTTTACTATCCTTTGCCTTGTACAGAGCGTTCCTTATTACCCCGGCACCGGCACCACATTCACCTGCATCCTCCGCAAAAACCTGCGGAATGTATGCCGATACCATAACAACAGCTGTTAATAAAGATAATATCCTTTTCAGCTTCATCTGCTTCACACCTCTTTTGGAATAATAATTAAATCAATAGTCAAGCATTACAGCGCCCTGGATGCCTGATGAAACAAGCTTAGAATATCTTCTTAAATAGCCTGTCTTGATCTTCGGCTCATTCGGCTTCCAGCCAATCTTTCTCGCGGCCATCTCCTCGTCCGAAACCTTCACGTTAAGTATGTTCTTATTTATATCAATCTCAATTATATCGCCGTCCTGTACAAACGCTATAGGACCACCTTCAACAGCCTCCGGCGAAACGTGACCGATAGCCGCGCCTCTTGTCGCGCCCGAGAAGCGTCCGTCTGTAATAAGCGCAACATCCTTGTCAAGTCCCATTCCGCAGATCGCAGATGTCGGGGAAAGCATTTCTCTCATGCCAGGTCCGCCCTTAGGTCCCTCGTAACGGATAACTACAACATCTCCCGCAACTATTTTTCCTGCATATATAGCCTCAATAGCCTCATCCTCACTGTCAAATACCTTTGCCGGGCCGCTATGTACGAGCATTTCCGGCGCAACAGCCGAACGCTTAACAACCGAGCCGTCTACGGCAAGATTGCCCTTTAATACAGCTATGCCGCCGGTTTCTGAATACGGATTATTAAGCGGTCTTATTACTGTATAGTCCTTTACCTCGTGTCCCTTTATATTCTCGCCCTGTGTCTTTCCTGTTACAGTAATCGTATCAAGCTTTAAAAGATCAGCCTTTGCAAGCTCGTTCATAACCGCAGTAACTCCGCCTGCGGCATACAGATCCTGAACATGATGATCTCCTGCCGGTGCGAGATGGCAGAGATTAGGAGTAACTGCGCTTATCTCGTTCGCGTAATCAAGCGTTATCGGACAGCCTGCCTCGTACGCTATCGCCGGAAGGTGAAGCATTGAGTTGGTTGAGCATCCAAGTGCCATATCTACTCTTAACGCATTGTAGATCGAATCCGGTGTTATAATATCACGCGGACGGATATTCTTTTCAAGAAGCTCCATGATCTTCATACCGGTCTGTTTTGCAAGTCTTATTCTCTCTGAATAAACAGCCGGGATCGTACCGTTGCCCGGTAATGCAATACCTAAAACCTCGGTTAAGCAGTTCATAGAGTTCGCGGTAAACATACCCGAGCATGAACCACAGGTCGGACATGCCGCTTCTTCAAGATTTTTAAGCTCTGTTTCGTCTATTGTTCCTGCCTTGAACGCGCCTACCGCCTCAAAGTTCGTGTTGAGGTCACGGAATTTGCCTTTGTAGTTTATTGAAAGCATCGCTCCGCCCGATACGATGATTGCCGGAATGTTGAGTCTTGCAGCAGCAATGATCATACCCGGAACTATCTTGTCACAGCTCGGTATAAGCACGAGTGCATCAAGACCGTGCGCAATAGCCATTGACTCAATCGAATCTGCGATAAGCTCACGTGACGCGAGTGAATATTTCATTCCCTTGTGCCCCATCGCGATACCATCGCATACCGCAATAGCCGGAAACTCAAGCGGCGTACCGCCTGCAAGTCTTACTCCCGCCTTTACAGCCTCCGATATCTGGCCGAGATGAACATGTCCCGGAACTATTTCATTCTTTGAACTTACAACGCCGATTAACGGACGGCTAAGTTCCTCATCCGTAAGACCGCTTGCCTTAAAGAGCGAGCGATGCGGTGTCTTTTCAACTCCTGTTTTTACTATATCACTATACATAATAATCCTCCATAGTTTTATATTTATATATTTATTCTATCATACCATATTTAATATGTCAACTTTATATCCTTATAATTTCAAGTCCGTCCTCATAGACAATCATATAAGATTTAGTGTCTATAATAATCAGCTTTTTTATTTCTCTCGGAGCGGTATATAATGTCTTTTTATTGTCAGATATATTGCCGCAGATAACATCGCGTCCATTGTTGTACAAAACTGTTGTCGTATCTATCGCAACGAAATCCGGTGTTGCCTCAATGTCCCGCGAATCCACGTTTTTTCCTTTTTTATCGTACACATTCATAATAGGCACGTTATCTCTTGTATAGGTTATAACACGATAGCCATGATTGTCATTTGCCGAATGAGTAAGAGAGACATCGTCAAATCTGTTATCATACTTCACGTCACTGTCAGATGTAATCATAGCAACACAGTTATCTCCGTTTGCCATTACATTCTTTCCGTCTGTTTCAAGACCATATATCAGAGAATCCTGCAGCTCAACACCGGATGCCGGCTCTGTTGATTTTATGTCGAACATCATAACATAGGATGTAACTCTCTTGTCTGTGCTTGCAAGCGAAACAGCAATCTTTCTGTTATTTAAGATTGATGCCGCCGTTATATAATTTGTGCCGGATGACCATGAGAAAACAAGCTCACCCTTTTTGTTTACAAGCGCTACCGAACCCTTATATGCGGTTTTTTCGGTTATGAGAACAGTATCACCCTTTTCGGAAACTACAAGACTCCTGACCTTGTTGGGAACATCTACCGAATATATAAGCTTATTTTTTTTGTACAAACTAAGCTTGGTTCCTCCGTTTGATCCGATAGCTATATAGTTGCCGCGAGCACTGACAATCGGATTGGCAACCGAAATATCATGCGACCATTCTTTTTCTCCCTTTTTATTTATATAACAAATTTTATCGCCTGATGCGCAGACAACACCGTCCTTAAACGCAGCGAAATCGGAATTGTCTGCATCAGCAAAAGGGATTACAGATTTATTCTCCCCTATTATTTTATATTCTGACGGAGCTGATTCTTTCACATTATCCTTCTCCGTATAGCCCGATGACATAATAATACCATTATCGCCATCTGCTAAAAGCCTCGGTCCCGGTTCAGCCTTTGTCACGGTTCCTATACTGTCCTCCGAATTCCATTCAACTCCGAACATATTAAATATATGCCGCATATTATTATTAAAATTGCGCTTATAGGTACCTATAATTCCGGTATCTGTAATATAGAACTGGAACATTGACACAATAACAGCACATATAATAAGCGTAACCCAAAGCGGCTTTGCCGCATACCATACACCGCTTCTTTTCTTTACATCTTTTAATTCATCCTGTTCCTCAACCCCAACATGGATTGTCGATTTCGCCGGATTCGTATTCCTTCTCTGCTGCGGTACAGTCTCAGTGTTATACCCTGACTTTATCGTTCTGGTTTCCGGTTCTGGTGACTTCGGATGATTGCGGTCTATAGGTTTACCGGTAATATCAAGATTACCTAAAACCTCCTCAATAACAGGCTGCGGTCTAGTCTTTGGCATAGAAACATTCTGAGTTTCGCCAAGCACTGGGGTTTTCTCGGTAGCTTTATCTGATGTTTTTCCAGTCTCCTCCGGAGCTTTGCTGACATTCACCGTAATAGTGTTTCCGAGTTTTTCCTCACGCAGCGGTACTGCAGGCTTTCTCATAATGACTCTGGTATCATCCATTCCCTGCTCTTTAGATTTCTCCTCTGCGGCAACTCCGCTCTGCGGTTCGGAATCGCCGTCATAGTATTTAATTAATTCATTTAAAATATCATCGCGGTTGTTTTCCATTTAATAATATACCTCCTCAAGGCACAATCCTTTTGCCGGAGCAGTTATTCCGGCTCTTTCCCGACATTTAGAAGCAATGATCGCCGGCATCTCCTCTGCCGGAATTCTCCCGCTGCCGGCATATACAAGTGTTCCGGCTATTATCCGTACCATATTGTATAGAAATCCGCTACCTGTAACATCAATTGTAATTATGCTGTCATGCTTTTCTATTCTTATCGAATGAATCGTTCGCACGGTTGTTTTTACCGAAAATCCGCTTGCCGCAAAACCTATAAAATCGTGCGTACCGCAAAATGCTTCCGCCGCCTTCCGCATAAGACCGATATCAATCGGAAATTTATAGTGCCATGCGTATCGGCGCATAAACATATCCGCAAACGCTCCGTTATCAATGGTATATCTGTAGGTTTTTCCTACCGCTGAACGGTTCGCTCTGAATGCAGCATCTGCATACTCTGCCCCGATACATATAATTCCGTCCGGAAGCTTTGAGTTCAATGCATACGGAAATCGCTCAATCGGTATATTCGATTCTGTCTTAAAGCTGCAAACATACCGTTTAGCATGAACTCCGGAATCAGTTCTTCCGCAGCCCTCCGGCATTATTGTCTCGCCTGTGATACTCAGAAGAGCATCCTTAAGCTCTCCCTGGATTGTCGGCCTGCCGGACTGAATCTGCCATCCGCAGTAGTCAGTTCCGTCAAACTGCAAATATAATTTAATATTCATTTTTTTGACCATTCCGCCGCCATGCGGCGGCATAAATCTTTAACGTACTATTCTATATATTATATCATCTTTTTCAGCAAAATTCAATGATAAAATTTAAGAAACACTAAAAAAATTCGGAGATCTTGGGAAAAACAATAAATTTCAGTAATTTTGTAAAAATACTTGAATTCCACAAATTACAAGTGTATAATATATTTGTTTTGGAGCAGAATGTACTGCGCCGTAACACTTTTGTGGGTATAGGGTGTATTCAGGGTGATTTATGAGATAAAGTGCGGCTGTGGCTGATGCACTTCGCACATCAGCCATCCTTAGTCAGCGCAGTACAAACTTTGTGAACAGACCGCCTACAAATAAAATGCATGCAGCGGCAAGAGAAGATGCGGCAGCAATAGGCGCTGTTGCTCCGAACGATATAATAAATAAGATAACTGCTATAATGAAATATGTACAAGGTTCCATGATATTTATTTCCTTTCAACATTGATCAGTGTCTCGAACATCTGTTCGTTAAGTTCATTATAGCATACATTTGTTCGCTTGTCAACAGGTGAATTTATTAGTGTACCATAAATGTACGCATTTTTAAATATTTTCTCAGGAAAAGAGGTTTTAACTATGTGGATCGCGCTTGCCGCATCATACGGACTGCTTAAAGGCATTCGTGATGTAATGAAAAAGATAGCATTAAAAAAGAGCAGCACCGTTGAGGTTCTGTTCTTCTATACGCTGCTCAGCTTCTTGTTCGTTCTCCCCTGGACTGGCGAGGCATTAGCGATGTTTGGAGGAAATGAGCACTACCTTGCACTTATAGCCGTCAAGTCACTTGTTATATATATTGCATGGATATGCTCTTTTAAAGCAATCGAAAATCTGCCGATCGGCTTTTACGGGCTTATGGATATGTCAAGAGTTGTTATAACCTCTGTTATGAGCGTTGTACTTCTTGGCGAGCTGATGAGTATGGAAAAAGCTATAGGTATGATACTTGTGCTTGACGGACTCATTATACTCAACCTTTCGAAAAGCAGCCCATCGGGCAGCGAGAATATTTCACGGAAATATATCGTGCTCGTTCTCATATCCTGCTGCATGAACTCATGCTCAGAAATTTTAGATAAATGGTTCATGCGTCCCGAAACAGGTGTGACCTCAGGTCAGCTGCAATTCTGGTATCTGTTCTTCCTCTGCATCTTCTATATTATACATATAGTAATAAAACGAATACATATTGATTTTAGAAATATATACAAAAACTACTGGGTAATTCTCCTGGCAATACTGTTCGTAATAGGTGATAAGTGCCTGTTTATCGCAAACCAGACCGGCTCCGTAATCCCGATGACGCTTCTGAAGCAATGCGCTGTGATTATAACAATTCTCGGCGGAAAGGTTGTGTTTAAAGAGAAAAATATAGTCTTCAAGCTGCTTTGCGCTGTTGTTGTAATATGCGGTATAATGGTCGGAATAGGTGTTTAAAGGCATCAGCACATAAAAAACACAAGCTTTCGCTTGTGTTTTTTTACTCTGCTTCGATAATCGTAGTAAAATTATTTACACCCTTCTTGATTCTGAATACCGCAGTAGGTATAACAGTTTTATTGTATATTATATTTGAATTCACGGCGCTCCCGAATACAATTGCCTTTGCGCCACAAGCCTTAACGGTACACTTTGAGAAGTTGTTTTCTGCCCACGCAGTATCTCCATCCGCTCCTATTCTGCATCTGTCTCTGTCACGGTTCGCAACTGCAAAGCCGCCGTCGTACGCGATACAGTCAAATTCGGATGTCACTGTATGCTTTCGGATATGTGATGACCCGCGCGGTATAATCTCTGTTCTGACACGTATTCCCTTGATCGGTGACCAGTTGATAACTATATTATCGCGCGACAGCTCAAAGCTGAAATTAAATCTTCGCTCACAGAACACACCGCCTACGTTAAACACAAGCATGTTATCGCCGTTTATCTCGCCCAATGATAAATCACTGTACTTGATATTAAATCCGAATTTTGTTGAATAAACAAATTTCAGATACTTTGACGTAAGCTGCCCACAGCCGAGATTATCATGCGTACCGGCAGTATATGCGTAAACCTCTCCATCTTTGCGGCATACAAGCATATCCGCCTCACGCTGTAGCTTTATCTCATCAAGCTCCGGCATAGGCTCGGCATTTGCGTTCCAAAACTCATCACTATCAGCAAGTGCAAGCATAGCGAAAAATTTAAGTCCCCAATACGGCGAGCCGGGCGAATTATAATGCTCTGACATCAAAAGATTCGGATAGCTATAGCCTACTGTGAGAACGCCTCCGTTATCAAATATAGGCCTGCTCATCCAATCATCAAGATGACGTGATATGATCCCCTTCATAACGCCGTCCGAAAACGGCTTTACTCCTGCCAAAAGACACGCGCTCCAGAATGCACCCTGTGCGAAACGATATGTCAAAGAACGTCCGTACGGCAGCGCAGCGCCGCTGTCAGCAAACCAGTATATGAAATCCTGTGCGAAAAGCATTGCGCGCTCACGGAATTTAACCGAAAATTCATCCTCCTCAAAGCATGAATATATAAGACTGTAAAAATGGATTGCCATCGAAATATAGTAATCTTTCTGATGCTGCGGTCCGTCCATGTACCAACCGTTACCGAGATAGAAATCATCAAATCGCGATAAATCCTCTATTATTTTTTCTTTATCGTATTCCTCGCCGTTATGCTTCAACGCGAGATTGACAAGCACTCTGAAAAAACGCCAATTGCTGTCGCATACATTGTGCGTATTTATCTGCCAAAGCCAGCTTTTAAGATTTTCTTTCTGTCCTGCAGTAAGCGGTGTCCAGATAACCTCAGGAGTAAGCAGCATTGCGTACGCGATTGAAGCCATTTCAACATAGCGCTGATCGCACTGCCCTGTTTTTCCCCAATATTTATCTGATGACGGGTCTGTACCGTTGATAATTCCTACACGGTATATCTCCTTCATTTCCTCATCACCATATCCGCCCTTCCACAGCGGAACAAGTCCCCAAAGCGGTCTTGCAAAGGTTTCAACAGTTGTTGCAATATCATCATACCACGCCGCTGCTCCGCCGAATGACGGAGCACCTGCGCTGCTTTTCAGTTCTGCCCTTATCGGCTCTATTAATCTGTCCAAAGCCGATATATAATCCTGTTTTGTTATATATTCCATTTTATTTCGTTTCAAGAATTTTATCTATACATGCAATCTTAACACATATGATAAATACGTGACATGCCTCAACAAGCTCGTCAATCGGTGGGAATGACGGAGCTATACGTATATTTGAATCCTTCGGATCCTCTCCATACGGATATGTAGCGCCTGCGCCGGTCATAACGATTCCGGCATCCTTACACATTGAAACTATCTTCTTAGCTGTTCCCTCCATGCCGTCAAAGCTCATGAAGTAGCCGCCAAGCGGTTTTGTCCATGAGGCAATACCTGTATCTCCCAACTCCGACTCAAACATTTCAAGAACCTTTTCAAACTTCGGACGCATAATGTCCGCATGCTTCATCATATGAGCATTTAAAGCGTCCATATTCGGGAAGAAAAGAACGTGACGGAGCTGATTCAGCTTATCATGACTGATTATCTGGGCATCCATAAATTTTACAATTTCTGCCACATTAGCCTCTGAGGTCGCAATTGCCGAAACGCCTGCGCCCGGGAACGTAATCTTTGAGGTTGAGCAGAACTCGTAAACCATATCTGGATTTCCCGCTTTTTCGCATTCTGTTACGATGTTAAGGATCTCCGGCTGATTATCAGCATAAAGATGATGTATGCAATACGCGTTATCCCAGTAAATCCTGAAATCTGCCGCCTTCGGCCTGAGGTTTGCAAAACGCTTAACCACCTCATCGCTGTACACAAATCCGCTCGGATTCGAATACTTAGGCACACACCATATACCCTTTATTGAATCATCCTCTGCTACGAGCTTTTCGATCATATCCATATCAGGACCGTTATCATCCATCGGAACATTAATCATTTCAATGCCGAAGAATTCACAGATCGTAAAATGTCTGTCATATCCCGGTACAGGGCAAAGGAACTTTACCTTGTCAAGCTTCGACCATGGAGTTGAACCTAAAATACCTTTGATATACGCTCTTGAAATTGTATCATACATAAGTGAAAGCGATGCACTTCCATAAATAACGATATTTGAAGGCTTAACATCAAGAATATCGGCAAAAAGCTTCTTTGCCTCCTTTATACCGGATATAATACCATAGTTCCTTGTATCCAATCCGTCCTCACCGACAAATTGTGTATTTTCATCCAGTATATTAAGCATTCCCATTGAAAGCTCAATCTGGCTGTCCGCCGGCTTACCGCGAGCCATGCTCAGATTAAGCCCCAAAGCCTTTTTCTCTTCATACTCTGCTAAAAGCTTCTCACGAAGCTTTATAAGTTCCTCTTTAGACATATCTATGTATGACATAATTTATCCTCCTTACTTTCATGCACTTAATGAATCAGCGCATAACATTCCATTTATTATTATACAACACTACCAATTGTTTCGCAAGACTGAATTTATACAAAAAAAATGGTGCACTCATACTCCGTAACTGTGCACCATTGCTTTTTTGTATTATATGAATCTGTATTCGGTAGTATGCATGTATGTATCACCCGATTTTAATACCACTGACGGAAAATGCGGATTTGCCATAGAATTCGGGAACACCTGCGTTTCAAGACAGAATGCGTCATGAATCTTATATTCAACCTCACCCTTATGAACACCTTTACCGAGAGCATTTGCAGTGTAAAGCTGCATACCCGGTTGGTCTGTATATACCTGCATTGTAATTCCTGTTTCAAGACTCTTTGCAACCGCCGCAATTCTGAAACCGCTGCCTGAGAGTACAAAGTTATGATCAAAACCGCCTACTGCCTGAATCTGCGGATAATCCGCGTCTATATCCTGCCCTATAGGCTTGGGAGCTCTGAAATCGAACGGCGTGCCGAGTACAGAAAGGATCTCACCCGTAGGCATGCATTCATCATCATTGGGTGTATAGAAGGACGCGTTGATCTGCAATATCTGATCATTTATATTACCGCTCTCATGACCGGAAAGATTGAAATAGCTGTGGTTTGTGAGATTACATACGGTGTCCTTTGTGGTCGTTGCACGGTATTCGATTCTGAGTCCATTATCATCCGTTATCGAATACTTCATCCAAACGCTCATCGTACCCGGGAATCCTTCCTCACCGTCAACAGATATACAGCTCATAATAACAGCTGTCTCGCCCGGAACCTCCGTAACACTCCATACCTTCTGATCAAAGCCGACCAAGCCTCCGTGAAGGCTGTTTCTGCCCTCGTTTACCCCTACCTTGTATGTAATTCCGTTAAGCTCGAACTCAGAGCCTGCAATTCTGTTTGCGTGTCTGCCGATAGCCGCTCCTACGTATCCGTCATTTTTAAGATACTCACTAAGCGAGGCTCTGCCGAGAACAACGTCCTGCATAGCTCCATTTTTATCCTTAACAAGAAGCTTTGTAATAATACCGCCGTAGTTTATAATCTCAGCAATAACGCCTCTTCCGTTATTGAGAGTATATGCATAAATATCTCTGCCGTCCGGCATTTTACCATAAAGCGCTTTTGTAACTGACATGATAATTCCTCCATTTATTTAATATGTTTATAGTATCATATTATTCATTATTCGTCAACTGTTTTTCAGATAAAAATCTGTACTCACCATTATTATCTGTTACCGCTATTATTGTATATGCCGGTGAAACAGCTTTCACCGCATCAAGTACTGTGTGGTCCTCATCTATGAGCACAAGACGGACTTTATTTGTGCGCTTTTTTCCTGACAATCCTGTTATAAACTCAATATCATACAACTCCCTCCCTGTTACAACATTTCCTAAGAGAAATACGGACATTATAAACATTGATATGTTGATTTGATGTATGTATAGTCCATACAATGCAGCAGCGAGAAACAAAACGGAGAGTACAGCAGAAACAGCCATCAGAATACGTTCTGCTGCTATTTTCCCTATTTTGTTTGATAGAATCCGTTTAAGTATAATTCCGCCGTCAAGCGGAATTATCGGAAGTAAATTCATAATCATAAGCGCTGTGTTCATGCGATGCAGCCATGCCAAACCGAAATATCCGCATATAATTGCCAGAAGTCCGTTCATAAGCGGACCTGCTGCGTATAGGATAATCTCATCAGAGAGTGAGCGGACAATTTTGTTTTTTAACGTGAGCCGTGCTCCGAATGGCGATAACTCAAACGTATCCGGTTTCAGGCCGATACACATGGCAGCCATGAGATGTGCGCATTCATGCAGCGTCATAACAGCATATGCCAATGTAAACTGTTGTATGTTGCCAAGCAGAGCAGTAGCCGCAGCAAGAGGTACAATGAGCGGACTTATCCTCAGTTTTATCATATTCATCCCCCTATCAGATAATTAATCTTATTCAGTGCATAAAAAAATCAGACCACAAAGGTCTGATTTTTTTATGTAATTATATAACTATGTAATCATGCAAGTCTGTAGCCGCCAACAGGTCTGATCTGGAGAACATGGCACATTCCATCGCCCAGAACGGCCTCAATACGTGACTTGAATTCATCAAGCATATCGTTGGGAACAAATGCCTGGACTGTACCGGCAAAGCCGCCTCCGTGTACACGGTATGCGCCTCTGTCACCCAGTATCTCACCGCAAAGCGCAATCGTGAGAGATACTGCCTGTTGATACGGTAAGCTTGAAGCATATACATTCTGAAGATACATATATGACGATCTTCCCGATTCCCTGCTCAGCTTGCAGAAGGTTTCAAAATCTCCTGCTTCAAGCGCAGCAGCCTCGTCAACAGCCCGCTGCGAATCTTTAAAATAATGATATGCGCGCAAAACTGCTCTGTCATTCTTTACAGTTTCACGTACATTCTTCATTTCGCGCATGAAATCGTCATAGTCAACATCTCTTAAAAATTCCTTGCCGAAATATGCAGCAACAGTCTTCATCTCAGCCGGAACCGCTGCATATTCATGTGTCAGTTCAGCATGATCCGCGCCGCTGTCAATTACGCAGAGCGAATGATTGTACTTAGAAAGATCAAAATCAACCTTTCTCACAATCGGTTTGTCATTATCCTTGAAATCAACCGCGACAACCGCGCCGACCGATGATGCCATCTGATCCAAAAGACCGCTCGGCTTATCATAATATACATTCTCTGCGAACTGACCTATCTTTGCAATCTCAACCGGACTTACCTCTGCGTTTGCAAACAGATGGTTTACTATTGTTCCAATCAGTACCTCGAACGCAGCTGATGACGAAAGACCCGAACCCTTCATTACATTTGATTCCGTATACGCATTGAAGCCTTTGAGCTTATATCCCATATCCGAGAACTTACGAAGTACACCTCTGATAAGCGCGATTGCCTTATCAAACTGTTCAGGATGAATTTCAAGATCATCAAGCGGAATTTCATCCATTTTATAGCCCTTGGACTTTATGCGTACAACATTATCGTCATTATACGATACTGCGGCAATAACATCAAGATTTACACTTCCTGCAAGCACACATCCATGCTGATGATCAGTATGGTTGCCGCCTATTTCAGTTCTGCCCGGAGCTGAAAACAGCGCAAGTTCCTCTGCCTCACCGAATATCTCCTTATATCCGTCTATTACGCTGATATATCGGTCTCTATACTTTTCAACATCACCCGAGCATGAATATATATATGCGAGTTTGTCGTTAAGTGCGCCCGATATGAGCTGTTCTTTTAATTCTGATACATTAATCATATTTATTCAACCTTTAAGAAATCACTTACCGTATTCTTCATCTGTTCCTTTTCAACAACTGTATCAAAGATCGGTGTACGCTCCTTAAGCTCTGCCAACGAGACCGGAACTCTCATACCGCTCTTTTCCTCAAGCATCGCAAGAAGCTCAAATTCGTTCTTTCCCGCAACAGCATTGTAATCCTCAAGTGCAATAAGAACACTCTGATTAAACTTGAACGGGCTTGCAGTTGATGCGATAACAGTTTTTGTCATATCGCCTGTTCTTTCAACATACTTATCATAAACGCACTTTGCAACAGCGGTATGTGTATCCATAAGATAACCGTCAGCATTGAAGGTTTTTTTGATTGTCGCCATGGTCTCCTTATCATCACAGCAGCCTGCATCAAACAATTCTTCAATCTTTGCTTTTATATCATCCGGAACCGTATAGATTCCATCTGATGCAAGCTTTGTCATAAGGTCTGTTACAATCTCATCATTACAGCCAGAAATATCATAGATGAATCTTTCAAGGTTGGACGAGATAAGAATATCCATTGACGGCGAAATTGTCGTATGGAAACGGCGGTTTTTATCATAAACACCTGTCTTTATGAAATCAGTAAGAACATTGTTTTCATTTGACGCACAAATAAATTTTTTGATCGGCAGACCCATTTTCTTTGCATAGTATGATGCGAGAATGTTACCGAAGTTACCTGTTGGAACAACAACATTTATCTCATCGCCCAGCTCTATTTCTTTAGCCGCAAGAAGATCTGCATATGCCGAGAAGTAATAAACAATCTGTGGAACAAGACGTCCCCAGTTGATTGAGTTTGCCGAGGAAAGCTTAAAGCCGTTTCTGTCAAGCAGCTTTTTATAATCATTATCGGTAAAAATCTTCTTAACACCATTCTGGGCATCGTCAAAATTACCCTTTACAGCCGCAACAGAAACATTGTCTCCGCGCTGCGTAACCATTTGAAGCTTCTGAATTTCGCTTACTCCGTTATCGGGATAGAACACGATAATTCTTGTGCCGTTTACGTCTCTGAATCCTTCAAGGGCCGCTTTTCCCGTGTCACCTGAGGTAGCAACGAGAATGATTATTTCTTCATTTTCGTTCGTCATTCTCATTGATGTCGTAAGGAAATGCGGAAGAATCTGAAGCGCCATATCTTTGAAGGCGCAGGTTGGACCATGCCACAGCTCAAGAAAATACGTCGAATCATTGATTTTATAAACAGGCGCGATTGCTTCTGTTCCGAATTTCTCCTTTGTATATGCCGCTGATATACAATTCCTCAGGTCCTCGTTAGAAAAATCAGTAAGAAAGCGCTTCAGAACAAAATCAGCCCTGTCCTGATATGACTTCGCCGCAAGACTGCCTATTTCATCAAGTGAAACCTCCGGGAAGCTTTCCGGGACAAAAAGACCACCCTCGGTGGAAAGCCCTTGTTTTATCGCCTGCGCCGAGCTTACGCTTATACTGTTATCCCTTGTACTATGATACTGCATTTTAACCTCCGTCTAACATAGGTGAAACCATACACTAATGTATGGTTTCATATGTTAACTAAATTCTTTATACTTATGCTAAAGCCTTAACATACTCCGGTGCTTCATCTGCGCCAATGCTGAGTGAAAGCACAAAGTCGATGCTGAACCGCTTACTTATTGTCTCAAGTCTTGCGAGGAAACTCTCAAGACCATCGAGATCATCACTTCTTACGATTTTGAAAAGACCGTCAACAAAAATGTTGGTTATGTCGTAGTTTCCGCTGATAATACCGCAGATGAAGCCTTCAAACTCGCTATAGTTTACTATGTCAAAGTCACCTGTTGCTGTAAGTCTTACAGCTCTTGAAATATCAAACATTGCGTTAGCTGTGTTGTTTGAAATGAACACAACGTTGCCCTTTGCAACCTGTGCAGCCGCATTAACCTGTTCAATGAGCAGCTTTGTTTTACCTGTTCCCTTTTTGCCAATGAGTAATTTAATCATAACTATTACCTCTTTCTTTATTTTTATTTATGAAATTCTTACTTAGCCAGTCTTGCTTCGAGTTCAGCCTGCATATCAGCATAACCCGGCTTACCCAAGAGCGCAAACATATTCTTCTTGTATGATTCAACGCCAGGCTGATTGAACGGATTAACGCCTAAAACGTAACCTGAAATTCCGCATGCCTTCTCGAAGAAGTAAACGAGCTTACCGAAGTTATATGCGTCAAGCTTAGGTACTCGTACAGCGAGATTCGGAACTCCGCCGTCAACGTGCGCAAGCGCTGTACCCTGCGATGCCTTCAAATTTACATAATCAAGAGTCTTGTCCGCTAAGAAGTTAAGACCGTCAAGATTGTCATCATTAGCCTTTATTGTGACATTCTTTTTCGGCTCATCAACAAGAACAGCTGTTTCAAACAGAATTCTCTGTCCGTCCTGAATATACTGTCCCATTGAGTGGAGATCAGTTGAGAAGTCTGCCGCTGCCGGGAATATACCCTTCTGATCCTTACCCTCGCTCTCACCGTAGAGCTGCTTCCACCATTCAGCGAAATAGTGAAGTGCCGGCTCGAAGTTAATAAGCATCTCAACCGTCTTACCCTTTCTTGCAAGGCAGTTTCTTACCGCTGCATACTGATATGCCGGGTTTTCTGAAAGCTCAGCTTTGCCGTAAAGCTCTCGGCCGTCTGCCGCACCCTTCATCATTGCATCAATATCAATACCCGCCGCAGCGATCGGGAGAAGTCCTACAGCTGTGAGCACGCTGAAACGTCCGCCTACATCATCCGGAACAACAAACGTCTCGTAGCCCTCAGCGTCAGAAAGCGTCTTAAGTGCACCACGCGCCTTATCGGTAGTAGCATAAATTCTTTCCTTTGCACCTTCCTTGCCGTACTTATTTTCAAGTATTTCCTTAAATACGCGGAAAGCGATCGCCGGCTCAGTTGTCGTACCTGACTTTGAAATAACATTAACCGAAAAATCCTTACCCTCTACAGCCTCTATAAGCTCTGCTAAATATGTCGCGCTTATGCTGTTGCCTGCATAGAAAATCTGCGGACCATTTCTGAGCTCCTTTGAAACTGCGTTTGCAAATGTATGTGAAAGCATTTCAATTGCCGCTCTTGCACCGAGGTATGAACCGCCGATACCAATAACGATAAGAATATCTGAATTCGTGCGAATCTTTTCAGCTGCCGCCTTAATTCTTGCAAATTCATCCTTATCGTAATCTACCGGAAGATCAACCCAGCCGAGATAGTCATTGCCCGCGCCGGACTTATCAGCGATTGTGTCATGCGCAACCTTGATATAAGGTGCCATTGCATCAATCTCTTCCTGAGAAACAAAATCCAATGCTTTTGAGTAATCAAAAACTAATTCACTCATTGTAAACCTCCTGATTTTTATTTAAAACCACACTATACAGTATGATACATTATATTTAACATCATTTTACACTATTTTTCCATGATTGTCAATAGTTTATCCGCAATTTCGGGCATATGCATGATAAAAATATATTACTGCTATTTCTACAAAAATATCAATAAAATACTATTTACTTTCATTTACTTTTATGGTATAATTAATGTAATCATATTTTATTATGAAAGGAAGATAGAAAATGAAACTCAAAAGAATCATTTGCGCCGCTTCGGCCGCGGCAATGCTTATATCAGTAATGCCTACGTCGATCTCCGCAGCGGAAAATGACGCGGGCGGTTTCTCGCCGGTTATAAGTGTTACCTTTGATGATGGCAGCGCTGCATATAATCTGCATGACGGCGCGGCGCTCACTGACGGCAGAGACGGAAAGGCTCTGTCTCTTAACGGCAATGGTCAGTACGCCGATATCAACGGAATAGCCGAAACTCTCGCGAAGATAGACGGCGACTTCACCATCAGCGTATGGACGAACCCGTCAAGTATTACCACGTGGTCACGTATTTACGACTTCGGAAACGGCAGCAGCGGAAAGTATATGTTCCTCACTCCGTCAAACGGCTCTAAGCCGCGTTTTGCAGTGACGGACGGCACAGGTGAACAGACAATCGATTCTGATCCGCAGCTTACTATCGGCGAATGGCATAATCTCGTGATAAAACGCGAGGGCGGTGTTTCAACCTTCTACATCGATGGATATGAAACAGGCTCATCAACCGCGCTTGCGTATAATTTCAGCGACCTCGGGGTTATGGAAAACTATTATCTTGGCAAATCACAGTTTGCCGCAGATCCATACTACTCAGGTCTGATCGATGATTTTCTCGTATACGACAGCGCTCTTAGCCTTGACCAGATCCGTACAATTGCAGCGGAGGCCTATGAGTCAAAGAGAAATAAGGAGCTTGCCGAATACAACTGCTACATAGTTGACACGCATTTTTATATGCAGGGCGAGGAGCTGTTATCGCTTGATGCACTCCCGATCCCGATGCTCCCGTCACCCGGTGTGATATACATATCAAATAAAACGTATGAAAATGGTGAAGCATCATTCTTCCTTGCAAATGCCAACAGAAACGACGCGTCAAAGCTTGCTGCATATGTCGCAGAGTATGACGACGGCGGAAAGCTTGTAAAGGTTGTAAAGGTTGATCTTGCAGATAATGTGGAAACCAATTCGGAAAATATAAAGATACCGTTTGAGGCGGAGAATGAGGCAGACGAGGTTAAAATATTCGTATGGAACGATATGAAGCCCGTAATGGATGTGACACTGCCGGATCTTACGGTAACTTCAACCGTTCAGAACTACACATCACATGACGGCAATGTTAAAACAGAGCTTTACTCAGTTGACAAGAACGGTAATGAGCAGCTTCTCGCAGCAAGCGATGAGGTGAACATTGCTTCGACCTCCTCAGGCGAGCTGACAATAACCGCTCCCTACAGAGCAATCGCAAATGCTTCGATGCAATCATCAAAGCTTTTAGTAAAGGCGATTGTTCCGAACCAGAATGGCGAGAACAATACATACGATTCCGCAGCGCTTTACTGCGGAATACAAGCGCCTGTCGCAGCCCCGGCAGATTCGGACAACACGACAAACGGCGCGCATGACCCATCAATTGTGAAATTCCCCGGCGATGATACATACTACGTATACTCCTCTCACCATTTGATTTTCACATCTGAGGATCTGATAAACTGGAAAAAGTACGACTTTACAAATATCAACGCGAAGGACATAACACCCAAAACGTATAGTTTCATAAGTAAGAACTATTCAAATACGACTATGAACGGCACCTACTGGGCACCGGATGTAATCTATCGCGAAGGTGATGATCATCCGTACTGGATGTACATTTCCGTATCCTGCGGCCTTGGCGGCAGAAACTCGGCGATCTCACTCATGAAATCAGATTCACCTCTGTTCTGGGCTGACAAAAATGCAGATATAGTTGACGCGGGTATTGTATTCGCAACTAAGGAAACCAGCAGCTACAAGACAAATGCGATCGACGCGAATATCTATGTTGACAGCAATAACGGCAAGGAATACTTTATCTGGGGTTCGTTCTGGGGCGGTATTCAGGCTGCTCCGCTCACAGAGGACGGATTTGTTGAAGGTATTAACTATACAAGTGACGCAACAATTTTAAGCTCATGCCAGAACTTCGGAACATCTATATTCACGCAAAAAGACGGCGTTGCCGGTCCTGAGGGCGCATGGATGGTAGAGCACGGCGATTACCGCTATCTGTTCACCTCCTACGGCTGGCTCGGCTCGAACTATAACACCAGACTTGCGAGAGCACCGTTATCAACGCCGTTCTCGACAAATATGGGTACGCAGCTTGTTGACGCAAATAATGTTGTAATGGGCACACAGCAATCTGCCGGCAGCATCACCAGCGCACCGACAGGCTATAAGGTTATCGGCTCATACCGTTTAGGCGACGGCTCAATGAACGTTGTAAACGATACTCATAACTATTACGTACCGTACAGCAGCGGAGATGCTATTACATACTACGGTCCGGGTCACAACAGCGCTATTAACGTTGGAAATAACAGCTTCTATGTATCACATACAAGAATTAATCACCCGGAGGGTGCGGCTACGTTGCAGATCAGAAAGATGCTCTACACCTCTGACGGCTGGCCGGTTGTCTCCCCTGTTACATATGCGGGCGAGGTTGCGCAGGCACTTCCGATTGAAATGCTTTATGGCACATATGACTTGGCATCCGTAGGACGCACAAAGATGATCGGCTCAAAGGTTGGCGAAACCGGTAACGGTCTTGTAGATGTTAACCGTAACTACGACCTGCCTGTGCTTTCTTCTAAGGTAACGCTTAACGCTGACGGATCTATGACCGACGCTGAGGGCGGTGCACTTGGTACGTGGACATTTGACGGCGATTATACAATAACGCTTAAATTCACCGTTAACGGTGACGAATCACTTGATGAATTCTATAAGTCGGGTGATACTATGACAATGTACGCGCTTTACGGCTACGATAAAGATATATCAAGCCCGGTTATCGCGCTCACAGGTGTTGACCAGAAGCATGTTACACAGTTTGCTAAAAAAGCTCTTTCAAATGTGTTCCGCACGCCTGCTGAAACAGTATCAGAACCTGATGCTATAGTAATTGAAAAGAGTACCGGTGGAAACCCGGAGCTTGGCTTTGACTCAGACGGTAATATTTTATATGCCGGCGATCCTGCGGCAACAGTTATAGGCGACACTGTTTACCTTATCGCAGGTCATGATACCGCGACTGATGAATCATATGTAATGCCTGAATGGGTGCTCTATACATCGAAGAACATGACCGACTGGGAATATAAAGGTACTGTAATGAAGGCAACAGACATATCATGGCGCAGCAATGATACATCAGCATGGGCAAGCCAGATGTGTGAATATAACGGTAAATATTACCTCTACTACTGTACATGGGATAAGACCTCATCAGGCAAGCATTCAATAGGTGTTGCAGTTGCTGATAAGCCGGAAGGTCCATATAAGGATATCGGAGCGCCCCTTGTAAAGGGTACATTCACCGAACCCGAAACCAGCGGCTGGAACGACATTGACCCGACTGTACTGATTGACACAGATGAAAATGGTGTTGAGCACCGCTATCTCGCATGGGGCAACGGTAAGTATTACATCTGCGAGCTTAACGAGGATATGATATCAGTTAAGGATATTGACGGCGACGGCGAGATCAAAATGCACTTAGACGTTAAGGAGCGCACCATAAAGTCAATGAACGGCGGCGTGTTCACAGAAGCACCCTGGCTTTACAAGCGTGACGGAAAGTATTATCTGTTCTACGCTATGAACTGGCGCGAAGAAATGGCATATGCTATGATGGACGACCCGATGGGCAGATATGACTACAAGCAGACGCTTATGCCGCCGACGGCTACATCTAACACAAACCATCCGTCAGTAATCGACTTCAACGGTAAAACATACTTCATTTACCATAACGGCTCGCTGCCGCACGGCTCAGGCTTCCGCCGCTCAGTATGTATACAGGAGCTTGAATTTGACGAGAACGGATATGTATATCCGCTTACGGAAACCTCAATAGGTCTTACAGGAAAAGCGAGCACAATTATAACCGCTGACGGTAAATACGCTGCACACAGCCCGTTCAGAAATTCACTTGCAGACGCGGCATACCCGATCTCAGCACAGCTTACAGTAGCTGACACGCAGACTGATTACTCATCTGCATGGGAAATCATGCCGGGTAAGGCTGATGCATCAAATGAGAATTATGTTTCATTACAATCGGTTGACAAACCTGGATTGTATATTGCATCAACAGGTAGCGGCGTTACGCTCACACAGGATGCGAACGGAACTGATGCCGAAGCACAGAAAATGACGTTTAAGACTGTAAAGGCATTAAACGGCAGCAACGGTGTGTCATTTGTAAGCGTATCTGATCCTGACAGATATCTTACCGCAGTAGGAAGCTCGCTTACTCTCTCCTACGGAGCAGATGCCGACGCGGCAAGCTTTACTATCGGCGAGGCCGGTCCGGAGCCGAAGCAGGCTATCAAAGTTGCGGATCCCGAGCCGGAACCCGAAGCTGAGGCGGATATTAAACAGGACTTCAACGTTGATGCAGGCACGCTTATAAGCCTTACAAACGATGCAACACCGTATACCAAGCTTGCCGGAGTTACATTATATATGGGTACAAGAGCCAATGACTTCCAGCCGGGACAGAATTTCGCAATCCAGAGCGACGGTGTAACAGGAAACGCTCTCGTAATGAACGCCGGAAAGTATAACAGCGCAAGCCGCGGACCGCGTATGCAGATTTATACTCCGGCTATACCGAACGGATACACGGTAACCGCAAGCATCATGGTAAAACAAGGCACAGCAAGCTCTGTTCTCCGGTATAATGATTCAACATCATCTGATGCAGGAACACAAATAAATGGTCTTACAACCGAGTATCAAGAGCTTAAGGTTACTATAACGAATGATAATGATACTTATACGAGAACAATAACTCTTGGTGGAAATGAAATCGCCAAGGATTATGTAAATGTATTCCCTGTACTCTGGGGTACAACGGATAACAATTCAGGGCAGTCGATATACTTTGACGATTTATCTATCACAACTACTGACGACTCGGGCAATACTCCCGAGCCGCCTGTTGTGACATTACCCGACCCGACTTCTAAGTTTGAATTCGAGGGCGATTTGAATGACAGTATTTCATCGACTTCAGGAACACTTGCAGCAGAAAAAATCACGTCAGGGGCAGCAGCTCCGGCATCAGCAGAGTATGACACCGGTTATACCGGAAAGGCTGTTAAATTCACAGGTGACGGCGGTTATGGCGTAAATCTCGGTAATATTATAACAAAAAGCAATTACACTGTATCCTTCCGCATGAAAGCAAATGCAATTACCGTACATACAGCCGGTATCTTTATCGATTCAGGTGACGCGGAAACTCAGAGATGGATAAGCGCGCCTATAGGTTGGAAGACTGATAATACTCTTATGGTATGGTCAAATGACGGTAGTTGGGTTGACATGGAATCAAGCTTTACAGCACAAACAAATACATGGTATCAAATAACAATTGCCGCAAGCGGTGGTACTGCAAAGATGTATGTTGACGGAAACCTGATTGCAGAAGGACGCATTGCGAATGTTATAACATCTGATACAACCATTTATCTCGGTGTAAACTACTGGGATACACCATTTAACGGACTTATAGATGATTTGTATGTGTATAACGGCACAACGCTTTCAGCAGCACAGGCAAAAATGCTCTATGAAAATACAAGTAAATAAGTCATTATTAAAATAAACAAAAGCCGAGGGCATCAAGCTCCTCGGCTTTCGTTTGTCCAACATACTCTTCATAAAGGTCTGTATCGTGTCCGATTAACAGAAAATTTACAAAAAACATAGTATAAACCGCTTGCAATCAGTATAGAATTATGTTATACTATATGTATCCTATGGGGCTGCAATGGCTTCGACGGGGACGAGGAAGCTTGATAAGCGGGTAGCGGATGGTTCAGCCGCTTTAACAAGGACTAAATTTAAATATAAACGCAAACGATTACGATTTTGCTATGGCTGCCTAATTGCAGCCTTTGTCTCCACCGATGAGTACCACGGCATCGGCATGAGGCATCATATTAAGTGGTGAACGTGAACCGGTGATTGACTCGTAGCCGGTCATGCATAACGAGCCTACCTATACATTTGCTCCGGTTATGAGGTGTTTGTATAGGGAATTCTTTTCATAACCTGCACCCGGAGAAAGTTGGGTGGATTTGTTTTCGGACACGAGTTCGATTCTCGTCAGCTCCACCATTCACGTTATTAAGTCTGAACATGGCTTAATAACGTGATTTTTGTGTCTTATTGAACTATTTTATATCGCATTTAATGCCTGAGCGAGGTCTGCAATGAGATCTTCCTTATCTTCCAAACCGCATGATATACGAACAAGCCCAGCAGGTACTCCGGCTGCTTCAAGCTGCTCATCTGTCATCTGGCGATGAGTTGAGGTTGCAGGATTAAGGCAGCAGGTTCTCGCGTCCGCAACATGAGTTTCTATTGCGGCAAGCTTCAGATTCTTCATAAACTTCTCCGCCGCTTCGCGTCCGCCTTCAAGCTCAAATGATACAACACCGCATCCTCCGTTTGGCATATACTTCTTTGCTCTCTCATAGTATTTGTTGCTCGGGAGTCCCGGATAGCTTACAGATTTAACCTGCGGATGCGATTCAAGGAATTCCGCTACTGCCTGACCGTTTTCGACGTGTCTCGGTATTCTCACATGGAGCGATTCAAGACCGAGATTTAAAATAAACGCATGCTGAGGTGACTGGATACAACCGAAATCACGCATAAGCTGCGCTGTGCATTTCGTTATAAACGCGCCCTCTTTACCAAACTTCTCAGCGTATGTAATTCCGTGATATGATTCATCCGGTGTGCAGAGTCCCGGGAACTTATCAGCGTGTGCCATCCAGTCAAATTTACCTGAATCAACGATCGCTCCGCCTACAGCAGCACCGTGTCCGTCCATATACTTTGTCGTTGAATGAGTAACAATATCTGCTCCCCACTCTATCGGACGGCAGTTCACCGGTGTCGGGAATGTGTTATCAATGATGAGCGGAACACCATGCGCGTGAGCAGCATTTGCAAACTTTTCTATATCAAGAACGGTAAGTGCCGGGTTCGCAATCGTTTCACCAAATACCGCGCGCGTATTTTCACGGAATGCCGCGTTAAGCTCTTCATCTGTACAATCAGGCGATACAAAGGTTACATCTATTCCCATCTTCGCCATAGTAACCTGTATAAGATTAAATGTTCCGCCGTAGATTGTGGACGAAGCCACAATATGACTGCCGCATTCGCAGATATTGAAAAGCGCAAAGAAATTCGCCGCCTGTCCTGATGATGTAAGCATAGCCGCCGTACCGCCTTCAAGCTCGGCAATCTTTGCCGCTACATAGTCGTTTGTCGGGTTTTGCAGACGCGTATAGAAATATCCGCTTGCTTCAAGGTCAAAAAGCTTACCCATATCCTCGCTTGTGTCATACTTGAATGTTGTTGACTGCACAATCGGGATCTGGCGCGGTTCACCGTTCCCGGGCGTATAGCCTGCCTGTACACATTTTGTATTTATTTTGTAGTTGCTCATGATATATCTTCCCTTTCTAAAATATTTCATATATGTATATATGAAATATTTTAGCATACATCTTTATAAATTGCAACACTTATCGAAAAAAACGTGCGCAGCTTAATATTGCGCACGTTCTTCTTTTTTATCCCATAAGATATTCATTCACAGCCTCGGCTGCTTCGCGGCCTTCTCTTATTGCCCATACTACAAGGCTCTGACCGCGGCGGCAGTCGCCGGCGGCAAAGATACCACGCATTGATGTCTTGTGGTCTGCTTCGTCTGCATCTATATTTGAGCGCTGCGTTTTATCGAGCGTGAGCTGGTCGATAAGCTCCTGCTCAGGGCCTAAGAAGCCCATGGCAATAAGCACAAGATCACAGTCACGAACCTGTTCCGTGCCCTCAACCGGCACAGGCGCGCCCGATGACCAATCAACACGCACGGTATGTACCTTTGAAACCTCGCCCTTTTCATTGCCCTCAATCTTTGTTATCGTGGTCTCATACTCGCGTGGGTCACTGCCTGTGAGATAAATTGCTTCCTCCTGACCGTAATCCGTCTTTCTGATTCTCGGCCACTCCGGCCATGGATTATTTGTGGCTCTTTCGACCGGAAGCTCACCCATGATCTCAAGCTGCTTAACGCTCTTACAGCCGTGGCGGATCGATGTGCCGACGCAGTCTGTACCTGTGTCTCCGCCGCCTACGATAAGAACATTCTTCCCTTCCGGATTGATATAATTTCTATCTTTAAACTCGCTGTCCAATAGACTTTTTGTGTTCCTTGTAAGGAAATCAACGGCATAGTAAACGCCCTTTAAATCCGCACCTAGAACGGTTAACGGTCTCGGTTTTGTTGCGCCTGTGCACAGCACAACAGCGTCAAACTCGTCTACAAGCTTAACAGCCGGGTAGTTCTTCCCTACCTCGGTATTTGTCTTAAATACTATTCCCTCTGCCTCCATAAGCTTGATTCTGCGCTCTACAATGCTCTTATCAAGCTTCATATTAGGAATGCCATACATAAGAAGTCCGCCCGGGCGGTCGCTTCTTTCAAATACCGTTACATTGTGACCCATCTGATTAAGCATATCTGCACACGCAAGTCCTGACGGGCCCGAGCCTACGACCGCTACTCTCTTTTCGGTTGAACG
>JAFLUC010000023.1:0-16221 GCA_022509005.1 Oscillospiraceae bacterium
GCTACGCAAAACTCCGTTTTGCTATGCTACAATCTGCAAGCAGATTGTTCACCTTGGTTGCATAGGCGAGCAGCGAGCGCAGCTCGCGACCAGCCTTTCACAGAAATATCATATCACTGTAATTTTATCCTGTTTTCCTCTAAATGTCAAGACGATACTGTGTTTATATCATAACAATGTGAATTATTACTTATAAATGTACAAAATCCCTGAAACTTATTATTATTTTGCACAATTCATAAAAAATTCATCAAAAATGTATAGACAACGCAGAACTTTTCTGCTATAATAGAATAGTTGAGAAATACAATGAATATAACGAAGGGACTGAATAGTTTTGTCTGAAAATTCACAGCTTTCAAAAATCAGATTATTACTGATAACGGCAGCTATTGCAGCAGGCATGGGCGCTGCAGGCACTACTGTTTTTGCTGAGGACGGTATAATATCAGAAAAAGATATGTACATTCAGGCGGTTTCGCTTTATGAACAGCTCAGCGGCGCAGAGGTTATAGTGCCTCAGAATATTATCGATTCCTGTGGCGATGAGTCACTCGGAAAAGCGGTTATGCTCGGGTTTGCCAATGCTGACGAGATCGGCTCTGTATCTGATAGTGCCGCTCTTCGTAAACAGGACGTAATGACCGTTCTTTATAAAACAATAATTGATTTTGATGATTCGTTCGCCCTCTCCTCCGATGAGGTTGACGCGATCATGAACGAATGCTATGACAATGCTCTTGTTGACGAAGAAAACCGTGCCGGCTACGCATTTATGCTCAAGCACAGAATAATAGACGGATACTATGACACCAAACCTGATAAGGAAGTTACATGGGACGGCTGCAGCACGCTCGTCAGCACGCTCTATAAATTATTTGTACAGAACATTTCCTTTAATGTTGGCGGAGCAGAGATAGAAATAGGCGCAAATATCAGCACGGTAACCGATGTACTCGGTCAGCCTGCAAGAATTGATAAGAGTGACTATGGCTTTGACTGGTACATATATAATATAGATTATAACTATTTTATGATGGTCGGTGTTGACGCCGATAAGATCACTGCATTTTTCTCGAATGCACGTACTTTCACATTCGGCGATATAAAGCCCGGCGAGAACATGAGCTGTACGGCATCCTATACTGCGGATGACGGCTTCAGATTTTTTGCCGGACCTGATGGTACGCTTGACGGAGTTCTCTATAATCCGAATTCCAAGAATGACAAAATAAGAGATTTATCCTGCGAAGCAAGAGCGTTTGAGCTGGCAGATATTATTAACTCATACAGAACAAATCATAACTTAGCAGCACTTGATGTTTCAGCCGCGCTTACAGATCAGGCAGCAGATATGTCAGTACAGGCTCGTTACAGAGAGCTTGCCCGTGACGCTGCCGAGACGCACGATAAAGACGGCGCGCATCACGAAACAGGATATGATGTTTTCTCACTTTACAGAAGATTCATTCAGGATGATAGCGAGATCAGCGATAAAAATTCTAAGACTGTTGGTATAGGTGTTGATGTCGATGAAAACCTCAATCTTATGGGGAGTGTCATTATTGAAAACGGCACCGCCTCTGATGCGGTTGCAACAGACGCCGCAGGGCTTGAAGCAATAACACCGGAGCCGGAGGAAATCGTTGAAGAGTCAATCGATGAGGCACATGAGGCAGAAACGGTTGAAACAGATGAAACAACTGATACTGCTGATACAGCTGATATTGAAGCCGGAAATGAAGACAAAAGTGAAGAAGATACTGTCTTAAAGGACACCGATACAGATTTTGAGCTTATCTCCCCTGCTGCTGACAGCATTGCATCTGCAGACGAGGATCTTATAATACAGCTCGGAAAAGAAAGCGTAAACGAATTCCTTGTAAAGATTTATTCCTATGAGGATGATTCATACATAGTAAACAGCTATATAACACCAAACGGTGATAAAATCGAAATCGCTAAGGAGCTTTTTGAGATTGGAAAGGATTATAAGCTTTCAATCAGCAAGATTACCGATACCGCCTCATCCGATGCTCAGGAGCTTAACTTTACATACGGCGAGCTTGCTGAAGGCGTGCTCGAAATAAACTCAATTGAAAACGAAGCATCAATTGATGATGATCATATTGATCTTTCATGGGACTGCGGATTATTCCACGACTTCATGATAGATATATATGATGAGGAAGGTCAGCTTCTCGTGAGTAGGACCATTTCTGACGCACACTTTGCAAAAATCAATAATATTGAACCCGGCAGATACTTCGTATATGTCACAGCCGTAAGACGTAATGACAGCGCTGTTATAAAGGCGCAGGATGTCCGCGCGGTAAATATCAAGCTGCCCGAACCGGTAATTACCGAATACATACTCGATGACGGCGAAGAATTTGTTCCTGTTTATGAGGATGAGGAAATGGGGCTTGTTTACTTCTATGATGAAGATATTATTGAGGTAACCGAAACGGACAATAGAGGCAGAACCGTTACGAAAAATAAAAAGAAGATTACCCAGAAACAGGTAAAGGCAACTGATTATTATAAGATGCTTGCAAACGCCCAGCAAAAGGTTGATCATTTCACAGGCTCGGATAAGCCGGATATTATTACGGACGCAAATGGTGTAAGCATTTACAGCTATAACATGCCAATGAGCATCTATAGCAGTGAAACAGGAAATGAGATCGTCAGAGAGGCTCAGAAATATCTCGGTATTCCATACCTTTGGGGCGGTACTACCCCGAACGGCTTCGACTGTTCAGGTCTTGCTCAGTATGTATACAGAAACTGTGGTATATCTATAAGCCGTGTTTCCCAGACACAGTATATGGAGGGCACACCTATTTCAAGAGAGAATCTCCAACCCGGCGACCTCGTATTCTTCCAGGCAAACGGCGATGTTCACCATGTGGGCATTTACGTTGGTAACGGTATGATGATACACGCTCCGTACACGGGTACAGTAATTCAGTATCAGTCAATTGATACGCCGTACTACGCATCACAGTTCTGCGGCGGACGACGCATATACACGGAGGATTAATAATGGCATCACGATCTGTTCGAGCGGCAGCCAATGCATCAATGCGCAGCAAGGCAATGATTGTAATCTCAGTATTCACAGTGCTCATGCTGTTCTCTATAGTCATGGCAATATACGACATAGCAAACGGCATACTGTTATTCGGATTGCTGTTTGCGCTTGCGGCATTTATATTCATTATACTCACACTGCTTAAGGTGAATTCGGTATTCGGCACTTATATAAAAGTAAAGAATAATACTCTTTATATGAAGAGCTGGACGAACGGGTTTCTTCCGTATAATCCTGACGGCGGATTATTCTCTGATATGAAGCCATCAAAAACAAAGCTTATTGAAATCCCCGCCGATGAGATTTCCGTAATACTGATCGGAACAAAGGATTTCATAAAGCGAAATGCTACAACGGCCGGAAAAAAGCTTGCAAGAGCACTTTATCCGTTTGAACATTCTGCGAAGAGATCAAGAAAAAAGCTTATTTCAACAATAGATTTGTTCTACGTTGAAACAAAAGACGGTGAATGTTCATACATGTGTATATACGGCTATGACCCCAAAACTGTAGTTGATGTTATCGGCAGACTTTATAAGCTAAACCCTGATTTATATTGTAAAGTCAACAGCCGAGAATACAGAAGACATGTAATGAAGCTTCAATCAAGATAATGATTTAAAAGAACTCGCAGGGTTCGATGCCCCGTGAGTTCTCTTTATTATGAGGAGGCAGCATATGAAAAAGCTGAATATCGATCATATAACACTCGGTGTGTGCTATTATCCCGAGCACTGGGACAAATCACTATGGCGGGATGATTTGAAGAAAATGAAAAAATACGGCATAGAAACAGTGCGAATTGCGGAGTTCGCATGGAATAAGTTTGAGCCGCATGAGGATGTATTCAACTTTGACTTCTTTGATGAGTTCATGAAAATGACCGTACAAGAAGATATGAAGGTCATTTTCTGTACACCGTCTGCAACTCCTCCCGCATGGATGAGCACAAAATATCCCGAAATTTTAAATGCCGATATTGACGGCAATCTTATAAATCACGGACTCAGACGGCATTGTAATCTTAATTCCGAGAAATACCGCTTTTTTGTTTCGCGTATTACAAAGAAAATAGCGGAGCATTACAGCAAATATCCGAATATCATTGCGTGGCAGCTTGACAATGAGATTAACTGTGAATGCGACTTGTATTATTCTGAAAGCGACCATAGCGCATTCCGGGAATATCTGAAAAACAAATTCGGAAGTCTTGATAATCTTAACAAGGCGATTGGCGCTGAATTCTGGAATCAGACATATACAGCATGGGACGAGGTGTATCTCCCGCGCCGTACAAACTCCGGCAGAATGGGAAATCCGCATATCGGACTTCTTGAAAAACACTTTATATCAGACACGGTTATCAGCTTCTTCAAATTACAGGCTGATATTATACGCAGATATTCCGCCGCTCCTGTAACAACCAACGGATTATTCCGCCATGTTGATTATCACCGGCTTACAGACGAAGCGCTTGATTTCATAACATACGACAACTATCCTAATTTTGCATATGAACGGCGGCTTGATGTGTCGCGTCAGAACGGCATGAAGGACAGAAACAGCTCATATAATCTCTCGCGAGTGCGTGGTATTTCACCTATATTCGGCATTATGGAGCAGCAGTCCGGACCGTCAGGCTGGAATTTCAGGATGGAGCAGCCCGCGCCGAAACCGGGACAGGTACGGCTTTGGACATTGCAGGCGATAGCGCACGGCGCAGATTATGTGAGCTATTTCCGCTGGAGAACCTGCACATTCGGAAATGAGATATATTGGCACGGACTTCATGATTACTGCAACAAACCAAACAGAAGAACAAAAGAGCTCGAAAACACCTATAAAGATATTCAATTCCTGCAATCCGTATGCGGAAAAGAATATCTGGTCGAAGCTGCTCTTTTAAAGGATTACGATAACGAATGGGATGCCGAAGAGGATGTATGGCATTCCGCTGTTGATGAAATAAGCTATGACGGTTGGTTCCGAGCATTCCAGAAAAAGCATATCCCATATGATCTGGTGTATATAAATGATAAAACTAAGCTTAGCGAGCTTTTAAAATATAAATTAGTCGTATACCCGCATCCGACAATTTTTACAGAGGAGCGCGCCGCGCTGTTAAAAGCGTATGCAGAGCAGGGCGGAACTGTGATTTTCGGATGCCGCACAGGTTACAAGGACTTAACCGGAAAATGCCGCATGATTGCCATGCCGGGATTTGCCGCTGAGCTTTGCGGCGCGGAGGTTGAGGAATTTACATTCCTTTCGCCGTACGATGAGGCGCAATTTGTAAATATCAATGGAAAACGCGTCAGCGCGCCATGCTTTAACGATGTTTTAGAAATCACAGGTGGAACGCAGCTCGGAACATTTGAAAGCAATTATTATGCCGGTAAGCCCTCACTTTCCGTTAAAGAAACAGTCAAAGGCAGAATATATTATTTCGGCGCGGCATTCGCCGAGGATTCGGCAAAGGCGTTTATAGAGCTTATAAATATCCGCCCACCGAAAAATTTGGACGAATTTATTGACATACCGGAGAGCATAGAGCTGGCAGTTAGGGGCGAATACATATTCCTACTGAATTATGGAGCGGATAGCATAGAAATGAACTGCTCGGCAAGCTTTAAGGATATGATAAGCGGAAAAACGTATTCTGAAAAGATAACAGTTAATGGCTATAATGCTGTTGTTTTAGCAAAAATATAAATCGGAGAAGAATGATTATGAACATATTTGAAATGAATAAGCTCTGCTACGGAGGCGATTATAATCCGGAGCAGTGGATTAATTATGAAGGAGTTTGGGACGAGGATATCCGTCTTATGAAAAAGGCGCATATCAACTGTGTTACACTCGGCGTGTTTTCGTGGTCAATGCTTGAAAAGGAGGACGGTGTTTTTGACTTTTCATGGCTTGATACGATCATAAACAGACTTTACGAGAATGGTATATATGTAATTCTCGCCACTCCGTCAGGAGCTCGTCCGCCATGGCTTGCAGAGAAATATCCCGAGGTGCTGCGAGTTCGTGAGGACAGAGTAAAGCACTTATTCGGCAGACGGCACAATCACTGCCTCACCTCGCCTGTCTACCGCGAAAAAACAGCGAGAATTGATGAGGAGCTTTCAAAGCGTTACGGTAAGCATCCGGCGGTCATAATGTGGCATATTTCAAACGAATTCAGCGGCGACTGCCATTGCCCGCACTGTCAGGAAAAATTCCGTGAATGGCTGAAAATAAAATACCATAATAGCCTTGACGAACTCAATCACGCATGGTGGAGCACATTCTGGAGCCATTCTTATACAGACTGGTCACAGATTGAATCGCCGTCATCGATCGGAGAGCAGATTGTTCACGGACACAATCTTGACTGGACACGGTTTGTAAGTGATATGACTATTGATTTCTTCAAGAACGAAGTCAACGCGGTAAGAAAGCATTCTGATCTGCCTGTTACAGCAAACTTTATGGATTATGAATGGCTAGACTACTATAATTTTGCGGATCAGGTCGATATTGTGAGCTGGGATAATTATCCGAGATGGCACAATAATAATGAAGCTATGATTGATACAGCCCTGTTTACATCTTTTATGCACGATATGTTCCGAAGCATGAAACAGAAACCGTTTCTTATGATCGAGAGTACGCCCTCCCTTGTAAACTGGCACAGCGTTAATAAATTAAAAGCTCCCGGACTTAATACTCTCGCGTCGTTGCAGGCTGTAGCGCACGGCTCTGAGGGAGCTATGTATTTCCAGATCAGGAAAAGCCGCGGAGCAAGCGAAAAATTCCACGGTGCTGTAATTGATCATGTGGGAACGGAAAACACCCGCGTATTCCGCGAGGTGACAGAGCTTGGAAAGCTGCTTGATGAAAATCCTGACATAAAGGGCAGCTATACGAATTCAGATGCGGCAGTTCTCTACGATTTTGAAAACGTATGGGCGATAAATGATTTATGGGGACTTAAAGAAAAACGCGGCTACCGCGATACCTGCGTTGCGCACTACTCAGCTATGAAACGCTATGGAGTGAATGTTGACGTAATCGGTAAGAACGCAGACTTTTCACAGTATAAGATTATTTCTGCGCCGATGCTTTATATGATGTCTAAAGAAACAGCAGATAAAATCCGCGAATATGTGAAAAACGGCGGAATATTTATAGCTACATATCTTACGTCCTACGCTGACGAAAACGACTTATGTCATTTGGGCGGAATTCCCGGTAATTTAAAAGATGTATTCGGCATCTGGAACGAAGAAATAGACAGTATTTACGAGAACAATGCAGTCATTTCAGGCGGCAAGGAATACACGGTATATGACTTCTGCGAGCTTATTCATCCTGACAAGGATACAGAAGTGCTTGGTACATACGCAAACGATTTTTACGCCGGAGAGCCGGCGATAACACGGCATAAATACGGAAACGGAACCGCGTATTATCTCGCGGCGAGAACAGACAGCGATTATTTAAAAACACTGTATTCCGAACTGTTTGCCGATAATGAAATTAAACCGCTGCTCGATAGCTTCGGCGACAGCATTTCCGTAACACAGCGCGGAGACAGAATTTTCATTATGAATTTTTCCGATAAGGAAAATACTGCTGTGTATAAAGGAAATGAACTGAAATTAAAACCGTATGAATGTATTATTAAAAATACGAAGGGGGCATTATAATGAAAAAAAAGCTTATATCACTAATATCCGCAGCAGCAATTTCATTTGCAGTATTACCAGCGCTTATCGTATCGGCTGCCGATACAGTCTATACGTTTAAAGGCGACAATGTCATAACTGACGGATCGACAAACGATATTACCGATAAACCACTGACTGACAGTATCACAGTCACTACATCAGGTGATATGAATCGTAAATATGCGGCAATAACCACACGAGAGAATAACCGCAACGCCGGAACATTCCCTATCAATGACAGCTTTACTGCAAGCGGATCATATATCTATTTAGGTACGGCAAATGTGAATAATAACGCTATTATTACATTGAATATGCCTGAAATTCCGGCAGGCAGCAAGGTTACACTCACATATGCAAAGCCGGTTGTTACAAATAATGGCTCAACATTGAGAAACACGAACGATCCGTATGCGTATCTTAAAATTGCAGACCGTTATATCTCCATTAGCGGCGGTGAGTTTGACACATGGCAGACAGTATCGGTCATCACTGGCGAGGATACAAATGCGATAGAATTCCACTGCGATATGTGGGGCGCAATCGCAATAAGCAAAATAGAAATAACTGATGGCGGCAAGCAGCCGCTTCACAGCGTTACTGTTAATTCCACGCAGTATGCGAATATAACCGCGAACGGCATCAAATTCTTTGCCGACGCGAACGGACAGCTGACGCTTACATCTCTGCCCGAGGGCGAAACTGTTACAATAACCGCCGCAAAAGACAGTTATGCGGATGCAGAAAAAACTGTAACTGTTGCCGATTCTGATATTACGGTGGACATGCCGCTTGAATGTGAGATCGACGCGGCATATTATGAATCGGATTTCGGCAATAATTCCGGTAACCTCAACCTTGACGGCACATTTGGTATCGGTAAGATCACCGCAAAGGATGTTACTCAGATCTCATCAAGAGTGACCTTCACCGCTGGCGGCACATTAAAGCTTACCGATAATCTTACTATTAAATATGACAACGGCATATACGCAAATAATACATATATTACCCCAAAGGATAATATGGAATTTACCGTTGTAATGGACAAAACAAGCGGCAAAACAATTCTCACACAGAACGATATACCGCTCTACGTTGACGCCGCACCTGTTGATACGATCACCGGCATAAGCGGAAATAACGTGACTGTTGAATATCTCAGTGTTTCATATCCCGATAAGAATAACCTTATTATAAACGGCAGCGATACTGTTTCGTATACAGCGGAAGGAAAATGTACTGCGAAGTACAGCGTAACGCCCGCATATCTCGTTCCTGATATGAAACCTGTTTACTCTGTCGACGGAAATTCTGCTATTACAATAGATGAAAACGGCATTTTGACAGTTCCCGGGGATGCTGAAACCGGATCAGTTAAGATTAATGCCGAATATAATGGCGCTGCAGCTTCAAAGGACATTGAAATTGTTCCTTTAGAGGATAATGAAGCCTTGTGCAACATAAAAGCATATGGTTTTCCCAATCTTCACACAACAATAGATATAAAGCCAATTGGCATTGATGATAAATTCGGGAACCATATAGAGCCTTATGACTACGATTTGTTTACTGAAATGATGTACTGGTATTTGTACGGATATAGCTATAGCGATTTATTTGATCAGTATTATATACCCGGCATAACAACAGGCAGTGAACAATATATACTCTCAGAAACAAGGGACACATCAAACATTGATTCGTACATAATCAACTATTCTGACGGAACCTCAGAGCCTATTGAGCTTACTGATATTCCGGCAGCAGCCGTCACCAAGGACGGAACCGCTGTTGTTTCGTACTATGACAATAACGGCAAGCTTACAGCATCGGTTAAATATGATTTGAAACAGGGCGATAAAACCGTAGTTTCAGATTCCGGTAAGAAGGTCATATTCGTATCGGACGGAGAATTCACCGAGCTTACCGAAGCCGATACGACATTAAAGGGCTTTGAGGTTAACCATACCGCAGGAATCAAATTTGAGATAGACCCTGTATATAAATTTAGCGATATAGGCGATGTAAAAGAGGACTATGTTCTTGATCAGGTATTCACGAATGGCTTCTATGACATAACCTTTAAAAAGGCTGAAGCATGGAGAGGTGACATATACGTAAACGGCGCAATGGTCGGCAACAATGTTGACCAGGCAGACGCGGACAGAAAGGTGACAGACGGCGCACTATATACGGCGGAGGACGTAAAAATCGGCAGCTTTGAAATCGCTGTTTCAATGACTGACGGCTCGACAATGCTTGATTATATAACCGTTACAAAGAAGCCGAACTTCTACGAAAGACCGCAGAGAGTATATATAATCGGCGATTCCCTTGCATGTATATATTACGGCGACTTTGAAAAAGAGGTAGGCGGTGGACGCGCCGGCTGGGGTCAGCAGCTTCCTGACTTCTTGAATGTACCTGTTACAGACCTTGCAAACAGCGGTCAGTATGCCGCAGGACTGTATACAACAGCATTCCCCGGCGTTATACAGAATGCGCAGGAGGGCGATATTCTTCTTATCGAATGCGCGTATAACGACAGAAGCTATTCAACAAGAGATGAAATGATATTCTGTGTTAAGAGCATGATAAGAGAATGTCGAGAAAAAGGAATCATCCCGATTCTCGTAACACCTAACGCTTCGGCACATGATTACAAGCCTTCGGTCGTATGGTCAAGCTATCTGCGCGATGTTGCGGTTGATATGGATTGTGAGATTATCGATCTTTCACAAAAGAGCTATGACATACTCTATTCCCTCTACGGCGATGACGCGGACGGAAACATAACAAAGAACTTCAACCTCACCGAGGTAGGCGGAGACACGCTCCATTCATCATATGCCGGCGCATATGTATGGGCATCGGTTGTCGCTCAGGGGCTCAAGGACCTGGGTTATGACGGTATTGTAAAGTCAGATTTTAAATATTCCTTTACTGATACACTTGGCAACGAGATCACAGCGGAAATCAGATAAACAAAACGAGAGCTTGCGCGGCATTTGATCTGCGCAAGCTCTCGTTTATATTTACTCTAAAATTTACAGATAGATATAATATTCCGTTTATTTCTTATTATTGAACGCTTCCGAGATAATATATGATACTGTTTTTAATTCTGTAAGACTACCGCAATCATCGAACATACCTGTAGTATCAGTCGAGATGGAAACCTTAGATGAGCCAAAGTCAAGCTTATTCAGATTAAGGCATCGGAAGAACATACCTGACATGTCTGATACTTTACCTGTATCAAACATACTTATATCCAGTTCTGTAAGCCCGAAACAGCAATCAAACATATGTGCCATCGAAGTAACATTATTAGTTTTGAATGACTCCGAAAATCTGATGTCTGACAGCCCTGTACAGTTTTCAAACATAGATGACATATCTTTTACCATAGGAGTGGACATGTCTGAAAGATCAAGGGTTTTCAGCTTTTTACAGTTTTTAAACATGAAGCTCATATCAGTGGTATAGCTCGTGTGAAGGCATCCGTTAAAATCTACTGTTTCAAGATTTATATAACCCATAAACATTGATTTCAAGGAATTCTCGGCATTTATTCCGCCCTCAGCGCCGATAAAAAGATTATAAAAAGCCCCGTTTTCTATAACCCAAGCTTTAACAGAACCGTCATTATTTTGTGAAATATCCCACGCGTTTTCTGAAATACCGTTAAGACTATCACGAAATTCAACAGCTGTTATCTGCGTCTTGTTATATCCGTTGTTGCCCAAAACTGCAGATGACATACTGTCATTTTCGGTGCTTCGCATGACATTATTCATCCAGTTCTTCCCTATTTCAGTACCGGCTCCCGTCCCTTCGCCCGGCACGGCATCTGCGGAACTGTTCTCCGTATCCGTCATCTGCCCGGTATATTCATCTTCACGGGCTGTAGAAGCTTCATTTGAGCCCTTGTTTTTGAAGAGCATATATCCCGCCAGAACAGAACCGCACAAAATCAATAATACACATATTATTACAATAGGGATCATAAATAATTTTCTTCTTTTTTTGATTTGTGGACTTATAGTCCTTGATATGCTTTTCTCCCCCGGATCTGCGAATAACTCATCTATATTACGGTACCTGTCATCTATGGAAGTCTCGGTCATTTTGGACAGAGTTTTGCTCAATTTTTCTGATATTCCCATAAGTCTGTCCGTCTCCGAGGACAAACCACTATCCATCACACGCGTCACAGCGCTTTCGGGAACAATACCCGTTATCATATAAAGTGTTACACTGCCTAAGGCATAAATATCGCTCCACGGGCCGATAGTGTTGTTTTCCTGATACTGCTCGGGCGGGGCAAACGGATTATTTATCATTAACGGAAGCGAGCCAATACCAACGCCTAATTTTCCGTTATAAAATCCCGTGAGTATGACATTATCATTATCTATAATGATATTTTCGGGACGTATATTTCCGTGCACAGCATTTACATTATGCACCACTGACAGAACCCTGATAATTCTTTTCATTATCCGCACGGCTTCCTTTTCACTGAGCCTGCCGCCCTTCCGTTTAAGATAATGATCAAGAGTAATACCATTCTCCGGGAAGCTGACAACCGAATATGCCGTGTTATTCTCATCAAAAAAATTATATACATCAGCTATGCCGTCATTACTTCCGAACCGCGACATCAAACGCGTATCACGGTGAAATTCCCTTAAGCTCTTTTTAAAAAGCGCGCTTGAATCCGCATCTGTGTTTAATAATACTGCCGACGCGCTGTTTTTCTTCCTTGCCATCAGGCCTTTCCGAAAAAATTCGTTTATAAAAACCTTTCTGTTGCCTTCAGGATCAAATCCCATATAATAATTGCAGATCTCATCATTGTACAGGAACATCCCTACAACATATTTTCCCATAAGGACAGTGCCTTCTTTTAGCGAGTTAAGGTTATCATTCGCCAAGAGATTTCTGCATTGTTCGCATACCGCTGCGTCATCCCGAAGCTCGGAAAAGCAATGCTCACAGCGTTTTGTATTATTTATTAAAATCATCCCGAATCTCCTCTATCTGTCTACCGGTATTACATCAACCGATATTGGCACGCTGCTTTTGTGATTCTCGACGGTACCTTTCGGATTATAGTTAATACTTATCAGAATTGCGATAATAACCGCTATAACGCATGCGCAGCATACGCCTATCATTATCTTGATCAGCAAGCTGCCGCTGTTATCCTTTTTTCTTTCTTTCGCAGTTCCGCTATCCGTCTCATTTCCGCCTTTGATTTCTACATGCCCGCTATCTTTTACATGCCCTGATTGTGTTTCTCCTGATCCGCCATTTCCTCCGTCTGTTTCGCTGCCATGCTCATTAGTCATTATGGAAATTCTTATATTATGTAATACTTGTATAAGCTCGTCCGCATTTTTAAATCTTCCTTTGATCTGTATGCACAGCATTTTGCGAAGAACAGAAGCAAGCTCAGTTGATATGCCGCTCATATCTATGCGATCATCGTTCAGTCTTGAAATTACATCATTTATCGGTTTTAATTTAAGACAATAATACATCGTTGCTCCCAGCGCATAGATATCCGTCCATGCTCCCTGATTTCCGTTTGATTGATATTGCTCCAGCGGGGCAAATCCCGGCTTTAATATAACCGAAAGAGAATTTGATTTCCCGCTTAACGCTATCCTTGACGCGCCGAAATCTATAAGCTTTATCTGACCATCCTTGCATATGAATATATTATCGGGTGATATATCTCTGTGAAGGATATTTTTATTATGCAAGCTTCTGAGGCTTGTCAATACACTTATAGCTATACGCAAAACCACATTCTCGCTCAACGCTCCGCGGCGGCGCAGATAGCTTTTCAGATCCGAGCCGCGAAGATATTCCATAACAAAGTATGCAGTATTGTTTTCTTTAAAAAACTCAATTACGTCAACGATTCCATTATTGCCTCTGAACTGTGCCAAAAGCTTTGCCTCATCATAAAACTTTTCTTCGCCAGTTTTATAAAGCTTTTCATCCTCACTGCGCACAACAGATACCGTTTTGCGCCCGGTGTCTCTATGAGAATACATATCAGGAAGATATTCTTTAACAGCGACCTTACGATTATTCTTTATATCATAGCAAAGATAAGTGATTCCAAAACCGCCTTTTCCCAGAACTCTTCCTACTATATATTTCCCTGCAAGCACCTCTCCCTCCGTAAGCGCAGAGGGAAACATATCTCTGTTGCTTATCTGCTGGCAGCTCCGGCATATGCCGTTCTGAACCGTGATATCGTTAAAGCAATGCTTGCACAGCCGCATACCGTTTATTTCGATCATTCTTTTGCCTCCCTGAAACCTACGGAAAACTCATTCTCCTTTTTACCTATATAAAATCTGTCACCGCTATTTAATGCGGCGAACCTGCTTGCCGTAACCCTTGTTCCGTCAGAGATAAATGTTCCGTAGGTAGAACCCAGGTCCTCAAGCAGAAACATCTCTGTTTGTTCGTTGTATTTCAGACTGCAATGGCATCGGCTTACCGCCGGCTCATCAGGGGCAAAGAGAACACTGCAAACTTTAGGATCTCTGCCGAATACCAATCCGTCTTGAGGGATCAGGTAATATTTTTCCCTGCCGTCTGACGTTTGTTTTATTGCACACGGCATCCGTTTAATACCGGAATCGGACCTTTTTACACCAAAAATCATCATACCCGGAGTTGCGGCCGCCGGCGAGAGATTAAAAGCAAGAAAATATATAAGCAAGGTTAACGGAGCGGTTATAAGAAGAAATATATTGCTGATATTCATAATAATAAACACGCACCATATAACAGCGTTTAAAGACGCTACAATAATTATATCCGTAAGCACCGCCGCTGCCCGCTTTTGTATGTTATTTTTCATTTCGCATCACTCCGGTTGTAAATTTTTTTTCTAACAAAATTATTGCCACCTGACAACTCCGTCTTTGTTTATAACGCCTTTTATTTCATCTTTTTCTACATCTGCATAGCCACTAACAAAGTTCTCTACCTGATCATATATAATCGGTATTACAACATTGCCAGATTTGTCTATATAACCCCATTTACCATCTTTTTTAACTGCCGCCAAACCTTCAGAAAATCTTCGTGTATCGTCATATATTAATGGTGTTACAGCATTACCCGATTTGTCTATATAACCCTCTTTACCATCTTTTTCAACCGCTGCTAAACCTTCGTTAAAATTATACGCATGGTCATATTTAAGTGGTACTGCAACATTGCCGGATTTGTCTACATAGCCCCATTTACCATCTTTTTTGACCGCTGCCAGTCCTTCTGAAAAATCAGATAACCGATCATATCTAAGCGGTATTACAACTTTGTCCGATTTGTCTATAAGGCCAATTTTACCATCTTTTTCAACTTCTGCCAGTCCTTCGGAAAAGCTGCCTGCCCAATCATATCTAAGCGGTATTACAACATTGCCGGATTTATCTATATAGCCCCATTTATCATCTTTTTCAACCGCTGCTAAACCTTCGGAAAAGGTATTTGTCTCGTCATATATAAGTGGTATGACAACATTACCTGAAGTACCTATATAACCCCATTTACCATCTTTTTCGACAGCTGCCAAGCCTTCGGACAATCTATATACCATGTCATATATAAGTGGTATCACAGCATTGCCAGATTTATCTATACATCCATATTTATCGCCTTTTACAACCACAGCCAAACCTTCGGAAAAACCCTTTGCATCATCATATATAAGCGGTATCACAACATTGCTGGATTTATCTATATAGCCAAATTTATTGTCTTTTACCACCACAGCTAAACCTTCAAAAAAATCTCCTATATAGTCATACATAACCGGTATCACAACATTGCCGGATTTATCTATACATCCATGTTTATTGTCTTTTACAACCTCTGCTAAGCCGTCATGGAAAAATAATATATGTTCCCCAGATGATCCATCTGTTAATATAGGTACATAATCATAAATTGCAGGAGCTACGACATTACCGTACTCATCTATGATTCCCCATTTGCCGTCCTTTTTGATTCTTGCATAACCGTCATACATCCAGTCCATCCAATCGTATTCAGTCTCAATATATACACTGCTTGTCGCGCCGTCCCATTCCACATCGGCATATACCGCCTCGGCTATAGCTCTTGCCGGGACAAGTGTCCGCTCATTGTATATACCCGGCGGCACATCAAGATCTATTATTTCCACTCCTTCTGAAACAGAGGTTCTTTTTTTTAGTTGAGATATACCAATGCCCATAACAATCTCTGTCAATTCATTTTTTATATTTATTGACTGAGTAGAACTATCCCATGTCACCTCACATCCTAATGCTTCACATATTGCGCGCAGCGGCACAAGAGTTCTTTCATTCTCTATAATGGCGG
>JAFLUC010000023.1:16321-34049 GCA_022509005.1 Oscillospiraceae bacterium
GAGTTCTTTCATTCTCTATAATGGCGGGCTGATCTGTTTCTAAAAGCTCACCATTCACATATACTTTCACTTCAGAATCAGCATTCACTGAAACCGGTAATATACCAATTATCAATCCCATTACCAGGATAAAACCTAATATTTTTTTCATTGATTGTACTCCTTATTTAAAAATTCTTTGGAAGATATAAATCAAATATATATCCCCTATTTCTTATCGTCTTATAAAATCGCCTTGCGGATCCGGCAAACTATCAACACTACGACCAGTCGAGCCTTCACTGGATGACGAGTTGCTGCTAGTTGACGTACCTCCGCCGGTCGATGTGCTGCCGCCTCCTGTAGAGCCGCTGTTTGTTGATGCACCTCCACCACTTGGTGTGCTGCCGCCACTCGATGTGCTGCTGCCGCTCGTTGTTGAGGTATTGCCGCCAGTTGAGCCTCCGCTTGTTGACGTGCTGCCGCCAGTTTTGCCACCGCTGCTTGTTGACGTGCTGCCGCCGGTTTTACCGCCGGTTGATGTACCACCTCCGGTATTGCCGCCCTTTGACGTGCCGCCGCTGGGTTTGCTGCCGCTTGATGTACCTCCGCTTGATGACGAGCTGCTGTTATTATTGGTTGGTGCAGCCGGAGCTTCGGTTGGTTCAGCCTGCTCAGCCGCTTTTGCATCTTCTGCCATCTGTACAGCCTCATTATAAGCATTTGTAAGGCTTTCCGCCGCCGGTGAAACTGTATTTGCATAATACTCCTCAGCTTCTTCCAGATCGGCAAGTCTTTCTACTGCGTCTATCTTGTTTTCAAGTTCTTCTATAGCGCTCACCAGGTCTTCTTCTTCATGGACAAAATGTTCATGATCTACATCTCCGTCCTGCTGCGCCTTTTCAAGAATTTCTTTTACCGATGTAAGATTTTCGTTCAGCTCTTTAAGACCTGATTCTATCGCTTCTTTTTCTTCCTCTGATATAACGTCTTCCTCCTGCACCTCCCGGATCTCATGTACCGTGTTTTTCCTGCTGCATTGCCGTGCCGTTAAGCCTATAATAAGTCCTGCGGCCAGAACACAGATGCATAATATAATAATGCGCTTTTTCCTACCGGAACCATTCGGACCGGTTATTGGTCCGGGACCGGTTATGGTCTCCCCTCCTCCGGGGCTTTCACCGCTATTATTGCCCTCATCATCCCCCTGATGTGATTCCGATTTGCTATGTGATTTATGTTCACATTGAGGACATATATGAGTACCTGCCTCTATCTCCTTGCCGCACTCCCGGCAGAACGATCTGACCTCTGTTTTTGAGGTGATAACCGGCGCTTTTTTATCAGCTTCGAGCTTCTGCAAATCCGCCTTCAGCTCAACCACATTCTGATACCGCTCCTTAGCTCTTACGGCAAGCATTTTTTCAAGTATCTTCATAAGCTCCGGCGATATTCCGCACGGGTCAAGAGATGCATCGTCAAGACGGCTCATCGCATCATCGGGGATCATGCCGGTCAGCGCGTAATACATCGTCGCGCCTAACGCATATATATCAGTCCATGGACCCTGCTTGCCGCGTCTTTGATACTGCTCCAACGGCGCAAAGCCCTGCTTTAGTATAACCGATAAGCTTTTCGAAACCTCCTCGATCACCTGCCTTGCCGCGCCGAAATCTATCAGCTTAATGTCGCCGTTACGGCAAAGAAATATATTGTCCGGCGATATGTCTCTATGCAGAACGTCTGTGCTGTGGACTATCATCAACGCTTCCGTAAGCCTGTCCATAATATATACAGCCTCGTTTTCATTGATTTTCCCGCCGCACTCGGCTATATAATTCTTGAAATCAACACCGTCCAGATACTCCATAACAAAATATGTTGTATTGTTTTCAAAGAAAAATTCATAGACGCTTATTATATTCGGATTACCGTTAAAGCGCGACACAAGCTTAGCTTCATCATAAAATTTCCTTGCGCCTGTTCTGAAATATTCCTCCCGCTCGTCACCGTATGATGAAACGACTGTATCGCCGGAGTTCCGGTGCGTCAATGAATCCGGAAGGTATTCCTTGACTGCAACCATCTTATCTTCCTTCAGGTCATAGCAAAGATATGTTATTCCGAATCCGCCCTTGCCCAGAACTCGTCCGACTGCGTATCGACCCACAAGGATAACCCCTTCGGTCAATGCGGTCGGATATTTATCTCTGTTTCTCTCCCCCGAGCAATACGGGCATTTCTTCGTTTTCTTCGGAACCTCGGCAAAGCAATGCTCGCACAGATTCCTGTTATTTACCGTCAGCATATTATCATTCCTTCAATCCTTTATATTTGTTTTTATCCTTCTACTTTAATCAATTGTCATTACTCTTCGAGTACTGTAAAATTACCGGATTTGTCTATATAACCAAATTTAAGTCTATAACCAGATTTTTTTGATACATATGCGATACCGCTGTCGGTAAAGTCATCTGCGATATCATATATGAATGGTACTGCAACATTGCCGGATTTATCTATATACCCCCATTTATCGTCTTTTTTAACTCTTGCCAGATCTTCGGAAAAATCATATGCATCATCATAAATGCATGGTATTACAATATCGCCTGAATTTTTATCTTTGAAACCCCATTTATCGTCTTCTATGAATGTACTTAGACCCGAATCCGATACGGCCATTTCCTCTGCTTCCTCTGATATAACATCCTCCTGCACTTCCCGGATCGCATGTACTGTGTTTTTCCTGCTGCACTGCCGTACCGTTAAGCCTGTAATAGATTCTGCAACCAAAGCACATATGCATAATATAATAATGTGCTTTTTCGTACCGGAACCATTCGGACCGGTTACGGTCTCCCTTCTTCCTGGGCTTTCACCGCTATTATTACCCCCATTATATCCCGTATGTGATTCCGATTCTCTGCGTAATCTCTCTTCACATTGATGACATATATAAGCGCCTGCCTCTATTTCTCTGCCGCACTCCATACAGAACGATCTGACCTTTATTTTTGGAGCGATAACCGGCGCCTCTTTATCTATTCCGAGCTTTGATAAATCCAACCTCAGATCAAACACATTCTGATACCGCGCTTTAGCTCGTAGGGCAAGCATTTTTTCAAGTATCTTCATAAGCTCCGGCGATATTCCGCCCGGGTCAAGAGATGCATCGTCAATACGGCTCATCGCATCATCAGGGATCATGCCGGTCAGCGCGTAATACATCGTTGCGCCAAGCGCATATATATCAGTCCACGGTCCCTGCTTTCCGCGTCTTTGATATTGCTCAAGCGGCGCAAAGCCCCGCTTGAGTATAACCGATAAGCTTTTTGAAACTTCTTCGACTACTTGTCTTGCCGCGCCGAAATCTATGAGCTTAATATCGCCATTACGGCAAAGGAATATATTGTCCGGAGATATGTCTCTATGCAAAATATCTGTGCTGTGGACTATCATCAAAGCTTCCGTAAGCCGGTCCATAATATACACAGCCTCGTTTTCACTGATTTTCCCGCCGCGCCCGGCTATATAATCCTTGAAATCAACCCCATCCAGATACTCCATAACGAAATATGTTGTATTGTTTTCAAAGAAAAATTCATATACGCTTATTATATTCGGATTGCCGTTAAAACGCGACAGAATCTTTGCCTCATCATAAAATTTTCTTGCGCCTGTTCTGAAAGATTCTCCCCGCTCGTCATTGTATGATGAAACGATTGTATCGCCGGAGTTTCGGTGCGTCAAGGAATCCGGGAGGTATTCCTTGACTGCAACCATCTTATCTTCCTTCAGGTCATAGCAAAGATATGTTATTCCGAATCCGCCCTTGCCCAGGACTCGTCCGACTGCATATCTGCCCATGAGAATAACGCCTTCGGTCAATGCGGTCGGATATTCATTTCTGTTTCTCTCCCCTAAACAATACGGGCATTTTATCATTTTCTTCGGAACCTCGGCAAAGCAATGCTCGCACAGATTCCTGTTGTTTACCGTCAGCATATTATTCTTCCTTCCATCCGTTTCATTTGTTCTTATTCTCCGGCTTTAATCGGATATCATTACTCCGGCTGCTGTAAAATTATCATTGCCGATGTTTCTTGTCTTTAACAAGATACGCTTTATCATATAGTTCATCCATTCCTGGGCGGAGTCTGATTTTGCCAGATCAAGCTCCATTTCTGTTTCATATACGTGCTCCCAGAATCCGTCGGAGCAAAGCAGGAAGGCGTCTCCACTTTCAACAGGTATGATTACATTAGGTATTTTTACATTAATATCCGGTTCATTGCCCAAAACCTTAATGAGCTTGTTCCGGTCAACGTCATTTCGTATATCATCATAGCTTATATCTCCAAGCCTTGCCGAAAGAGCGGAAACGGAATGATCTTCAGAAGTATATGCGAGACTGTTGTTTTTAAAATAGTAAAATCTGCTGTCACCCACATTGGCATATCTTATCTTCTTTCCGTCCGTAAAAGCAAGCACGATTGTCGTTCTCATGCCTTTTAGTTTTTCATCCTTCTGCATTGCTATTACACTGCTGTTTGCTTCCGATAAAATATCCTTCAGGAATTTATCGTCAAATGACGGCCCGTTCTCCTCTGCAAACCGCAGCGCGGCAGAGGCGCCCGTTTCCGATGCAACCTCGCCGCAGTCATGACCTCCCAGACCATCGCACAGCACCCATATTCCATCTCCGCATGTGCAATAGTCCTCATTATTATCTCTTCCGCCTTTATTAGTATAAACACAAGTTTCAAAAAGCATTTTTAAAACTCCTCACAATCAATATTTAACCTCGAACATATTATCCTTCGTTCCAAGCCAGAAGCTGCTGCCGCTCTGCAGCACGATCGGATCATTAGGTGTAAGCTTCGTTCCGTTCGCCATGAATGTACCGTATGTTGAACCGCAGTCTCTGAGTGTCATAGTACCGCCGTCAACTCTTACCTCACAGTGCACGCCGCTTACACCGGGATGACTTACCGGGAATACAACGTTACATTTTGCACTGTCGCGGCCTATTACCGCGCGATTTGTCACTCCGTATTTCTTTCCGGCAAGCGGACCTGATGTGCATATCAGATAATATTTCTTGACGTGCTGATTATAGGGAACAGAAGTGTTAACGTATCTTTGATTATTGCCAATATATGTTTTATCGGCTGCGATATTATCGTCTATTTTGGGGGGTGCTACATTTACCGACTTTTTCTTTTTCAATGCCAGCAGTATAACAACGATTGCAATAACAAATACTGTGCCCGCGCCTATTAAAACTATCATCAGAACAGAATTTCTACCGGTAACTACTTTGTATTGTACACCTTCCCTGTCAAGCAGCTCCTTAACGTAATCTACGCATATAGCATAGTTGGAGGATGCCGCTTGTGATATGTCCGTATAACCAAACGCCGTAACTCCGACTACTGCGCCTGTTTCCTCTGAGATTACAGGGCCTCCGGACATTCCGGTAGTAAGATCAGCTGTGACCTCATAAGCGTCATAAGCTGTCTTTGAGCCATTTGTTCCTGTTGTGCGCTGAAGCTTGCTTATGATACCATCCTTTAATGTAGAGTCGGATTTATCATATCTCTCTTCGCTGTTTGCGAACTTTGAGGTGCTTGCATAGCCGACAGCTACAATTCTCGTATTTACATCGACAGTGCTCTTAAACTGAATCGGCAGAGCTGATATTTTATCTGTAGGATCGCTTGCAAGTCTGCAAAGGGCAACATCCACATCTTTATTATACTGCGCGACAGTCAGAGAAACTCTGTCATTACTGGAATTGGAATATACTGCATCAAGCTCATCTATGCTTGTTGTAAAGTAGTCGCAGAGTACAAGATATTCTTCACCATCTATAATCTCTGTATGTTTATCAGGATAGGCCGTTCCCTCCGGCATTAATTCATAAGCTACATAATCACCATCCTGATCTACGTAAATTGTATATACACCTGACGACTCCTGCACAACATGATTACATGTAGCAACATACTGTACCTTTTCGCCCGGCTTTCCAACAGCAAAGCCTGTTCCGTATCCACTCATCACAAATGACGGAATGTTAAAGTTTGAAGGTTTGAAAGTTATTGTACTCTCTATGCGAACAACACTCTGATGATAAAGCGACGCGTCATTCTTAGCGGAAGCATAGATCGTGCCGCTGTTCATTGTCATTATTACCGCTGATAATATTAATCCGAATTTTTTTATCTTTTTCATTGTTCTTCTCCTTTGTCATCTATAGCTATAACGATTACCGTAAGATTGTCCTGTCCGGGAAAGCTCTTCCCTACAACCTCATTCTTAATATTTTCCGCCGCTCTCATCGGCTCCGATTCAAGTAGCACGTTAAGCTCCTCAGCCGTCAGAGCATTGTATACTCCGTCAGAGCAAAGCATTATTTTATCATTTGCCTGAATAGAAAATCCTTTTTTACTGTAGTCAAAGCAATTCAGGTCACTTTTGCCGATACAGCTTACGAGTCTGTCTTTCTGCGGATCCTCAAATGCGGAAGCTACCGATTCTCCGTCTCTTATTGCTTCTCCCAGCAATTGATTTAAAAAGTCGTGGTCCTCATTTATCTGATATATTCTTCCGCCTCGTTTGAGATATATCCTGCTGTCTCCGATACAGAGCCAGTGCAGTTTTCTGTGTTTTATAAATGCAGTCACTATAGTTGAGCCTGACTTAACAGTTCCGTCATCGCAGAATATACTGCATATATTTTTGTTTATAATCAAGACCCGGTCTTTGATGTCATTTCCGTCTCTGCATTCTTCCGATCTCTGATTAAACCATTCCAGCATATCCGAAACGACACGACCACTTACCGCCTTGCCGTTTGAGAGTCCACCCATTCCGTCTGCAAGAACCGCGAGCATACCCTTTTGCATTACAAATTCATCATCGGTATCAGAAAAACCAAAGCTGTCCTCCTGATAATCTCTTTTGCCCTGATGCTGCGCATTTCCAAGCTTAACAGTAAGATCATGATCAATTGGGATCTCCGGCACGGACGGCTTCTGCAAATGTGCCATCAATATGCTGTCTGTCCGTTTATCCCTGTTTTTTATCCTTCTGAACATATAACCGCCGCCTTAAAATCAATTATAATTAAAACTATTGTTACATAATGCTCTGAATACCAGCTTTGTCTGCCCGATTTCAATAATATCATCATCCCACAGTCTGCGCGCACCGAGCAATATATCATCATTAATATATATATTGTTTATACCCTCGCCCGACTGGATATGAAATGCATTCTTTCTGTCATCATATACAATAACACAGCATTTTTCCTTAGATATTGTCTGATCAAAGTCAAAGCATATATCGTTTGATTTGGAGCGTCCCACATAATTGTGTCCGGAATGAATTCTGAAATCCATACCGCACTTTTCACCTTCGACTACAACAAGCCATCCGCGAACAGGCTTTATCTCTGAATTCTTTTTTTCGTCAAGAAATAATGTATCACCGTATTCCGCATTTTTGACAAATTCGGTAGCAGGAATATTTCTGCCCGTGTTAACTGGTTCCGTTTTTTTGTAGTCCAGCATCTGGGTTTTGCCGGATTCATCAGATGCCGGGTATGGATCCGGCAGCGACTGGGTTCTGTCGTATGCTCCGGTCGGTGGAATACCAAGTGAAGTTTCAGGGAAGCTCCCCGCATCGCCGTCAAGCGGAATTGTTTTTCCTATTGAGCTTTCTCCCGAACAATACGGGCAGACCCGTGATTCACTGTCATTATAATAGTGTCCGTTTTTGCATGGTACGATTGCCATTGTAGATTCCTTCTTTCTTTTTATTCTTTTTCTTTATGTATATATTGTAGCACATCAGTAATATTTTTCCAAGTGCCAAAAGTGACATTTTAATTGCCAAAAATAACATTAAGTTCCTGTTTATCCGCAGTCTGATATATTATCTATCAGACCCGAAGCAAAATCTATGACTGCATTAAATCATCTGACCTCAAACATATTCTGCTTACTGCCAAGATAAAATCTCTCTCCGCTTCTGAGTGCCATGCTTTTTTGGGGAGTGATCCTCACACCTGATTCTGTAAAGGTTCCGTATCTTGATGCCCTGTCTGTTACTATAAACATCCCGCTTGCCGGATTGTATGAAACAAGACAGTGCAGTCTGCTGACTCCCGCCGATTTTGCCATAACAACCTGGCATGCTACCGTGTCACGTCCTATCATCAATCCGTTGCCGCTTATCGGGAATGACATTCCCGCTTTTTCGCCTGATATTCCGATCAGTCTGCACGAGGCTCCTGAAGAGCCTCCGGAAGAATACGGCGATGAAGCTGCGTCAACCACATATGTGCCTGCGATTCTGTCATGAAGCGTCTGATGCTCGTCCGAAAACAGTGCGATAATATAGCCTATCCCCAACAGAATCGGAGACAGCAAAGATGCAAAAAATCTTATTGCTGCCGTTCCGTAGTCAATTCCGCTGCCATTTCCATTAACTACCCTCATACCGAATGCCATTTGTCCCAGTGTTGCATGCCTGCTGCCGCCCTGAAGCAAAATCTGATATGCCGCATAAGCAACAGCATAAACGCCTAATATTCCATAATAGCCAAAAAACGGGTACGCAATTGCTGAAAGCAAATTTATTGCAAACCCGTCTATTAAAGCCCCTAAAATCCTTTTGCCTAATGAACTGTAATTCATGAAAATCATCCTTTCGTTTTTTGTTTATATATATATTTTAAACCATGTTGCTCACTTCTTCAAGTGCCTGAAATTACAAAAAACGTTCCAAAAATTACAATCAGCGTAAAATTCAGATAATTTGATTATCCGTAATATACTCTAAATATTCTCTTTTAGCAGCATAATACTTTTTTCTGCTTACCGGTATAAATGTTTCGTCCGTAAGGATCAGCCCCTCCGGTACAAAGGCCTTTATCATTTCCATGTTTACAATAAAGCTTTGATGACACCTTAAAAATCCCGCTCCGAGCATGGCTTCAATTTCATCAAGCTTATAGTAATATGCGCTTTCCTCTGTCTGCTTATAAATAATAACCTTTCTTTTATCACTCATCACATATTTAATATCAGAAAAAATTATACTCTCTATCCCATGCTTACTTTTAAGCAAAAGCGATTTGTGCATCTGTTCATTATAAAATCTTTTTAAAAATTCTACTGCTCTTATAACACTCTCACTGCTGAACGGAATTTTAACAAAATAGCTTATACCTTTATAAAATAAACGCTCAACATCATCGCAATCCGGACAGAACAGATTAAACCGATACATCGGGTTAATTTCATTCGCTTTTGATGCAGCTTCAAGTCCGTTGCTGATAGAATTAGTCAAAAAGAAAACCGCACACTTTTCCGGACGGGCAGTGTTTATGTAGTCTAACATGTCCATCGTATACTCAAACGAAAGATACGTACAGTTTATATCTGAACAAGCGTCAACAACAATATTTTTAACAGACGATAAAGAATCCGTGTGTTCTGAGCAAAAAACGATATGTATCACGTTGACAATCATCCTTTCGCTTGACCAATTTATCCCTATTATTCCTTAATTATTTAATCCGAAATATTTATACAGCTCCGCTTTCGCCTTTTCAGGGCGCGCTTCCGCCCATTCGTACAGCTCGTGTGTATTATTGCGACTTAGTGACTTCGGATATCTGATACGCTGTTCCGCCATATACGGAAGAATTTGGTTAAAGCATTTATCTATAGACGCTTCAACTGCCTCCGGTGTCAGAACAGTTTCAAGATATGACTCATATGTCTCTATAAACTGCGCCTTAAAGGATTCGTTTTTCATCAGTGAATTAATCATATCGAAGAAAAATCCGTATCGCCCGCTTAAAGCTAGATCAAGCGTACCAGCGCCGCTTTTATCTGTCCAATAATGTTCCATCTCTGGTATACCGGCATAAATTACAGATAGATCCTTCATTGTAGTGTCCTCGTCCGACACAATAAATCTGAACCTGGTATCAATCTGATTTTCCGAATTCTTGTTCCGCCACAGCTTCACATTATAATGAGGCCATTCATAATTCTCAAAATATATATTTAATATGCAGTAATCGATAAGATTATCAATATCGAAATACTGCGCCGCTTGATCATAGTTTTCTGTAACAGCCATGTCATTGCCTGTTATGAAATTAAGCTTATCATAGAAATCCTCTGCATCCGCATCCTCGCCGTCAACGATCTCGACCTCAGCCGGATCCGGTGATATTTTAAGCACAACAGCATCTTTGTTATCCGTGAGATTATAATGCGATTCAAAATAGTGATCGTCATACCGCTCGCGCAGCTTATAATATCCGAAAAATTCACCGTTCATAAACACAATACAAGGCTCCGCCGCCTGTGTATCAAGATCAAGCGCTGCCGCGAAATCCTGAACAATCATATCCTTTGACATATAATCCATCCAGTCATTACCGCCGTTGCGAAGTATGAAATTCTTGTATTTTGCTATTGCTTTTCCATTAGTATCTACAGCCTGTCCATCAAACAGATCGTATTTGAAGTTCTTTTTATTGCCGTTATCAAATCTGAAATTCTCCCGCGCGTAAATACGCATCGATTTCTGCTGAAACCGCTTAGTGCTTACTCCATTAAGCCGTATTCCTATCGGTTGGGCAATCTCGCGCTTTCCGCTGTCAAAAATCTCAATGAATCCCGAGCATTCCGCTTCGTTTGAATACCGCTGTGAATTATTAAAATTATATACGCCTATTTCAGGATCAAACATATCGGATTCCGGTACTGTTATCGAAACAACCTTTATATCATATTTTGACGCATCCTCTCCGACAAAATACGTGTTTACACCAATCTTTGACATTTTGTTTTCGCTGTTAATTGCCCTTGCCCTGATTGCTGTACACTTTACTATCTGTTTTTTGGGATATACACCTTCATTCTGCGGATCCAACCTGAGCTCCGGTATGACGTTCTCATCTGATGTTCTGTCATATACTGTAATCGGTGCGGTATATACCGGAGAATCCGAAGTTGGTTCGCTGCCGTCTAAGGTATAGTGAATAACTCCACCTTCAAGATTTGTTGTAAGCTCTAATTCAAATGGTTCATCATATCTTCCGCTTTCAACCGAAAACGAGACTGTGCTTTCTTCAACATTTGATTTTCCGCCCCATTCGTCAATCAGCTCATCTGTTATCTCGTCTTTTGAGCTTATAAGAACCGAACGTTTATGTGGATCCCATTCCACATAAGCATCAAACGCCTCTGCAATTGCCCGTACAGGAACAAATGTTCTGTCCTCATATATAACAGGTGCAGCGTTCAGCTCATACGCATCATTGTTCTTAATCATAACGATATTGTCAATTTCCATCAGGATTTCAGTGTTATCCTTTTTAATTTCGATTGTACGCAGCTTCTCATTCCATTCAAACTCGGCTCCGAGCGCCTCACCGATCGAACGCAGAGGAACAAGCGTTGATCCGCTTTCAGAGATAAACGGATCAACCTCAAATTTCAACTCGGTTCCGTCAAGAAAAACTCTTATTCTGTTTTCGGTCTTCGCCGTTATTCCAACTGTGATAAGCACAGCGGAAACCAGTAATATAAAACACTTTTTCATATAGTATCCTCATGCTACGAAAAAACATAGTATTTTTGCTTTAATAGTTCCCGAATTACTGTAAATATGTGTATGCTCGCTGTTAAACCGCAGGATTTCATCCGTTCCCACATGGCATATCTCTGTTCCGGTGTCAATTATCGCCGTACCCTCCAGTACAGCCAGATATTCCTTTGTACCCTTGCCATGGCTTCCGCTCACATATCTGCCTCCAGGCTCTATATCAATTCTGTATATCTCAATTTTTCTGTTATCCTCAAACGGGAAGCAGGTTCGTACCGTGTGATTGCCGGGCTCATCCTTGATCGGATATACATCCGCTGTTCTTACAAGACATGACTGCTCCGGTGGTGTCATTATAAGCTCGTTAAATTCAATCCTAAGCCCGCTTGCTATCCTGCCTAGCACGCTTATTGTCGGATTTGCATCGCCATGCTCTATCTGATACAGCATACTTTTACTGACTCCGGTCTGCTCCGCCACCGCATCAAGACTTATCCCGCGTGAAGAGCGGATCCGCTTCAGATTTTCGGAAATATTATGTGTTAAGTACTCCATTGCAGTCTGCTTCCTTTTATTTATTGAGATATTCTCCGAGATATGCTTTTGTATTCTCAACCATTTCATCAAACAATTTCTTCGCGTCCGCCCAGCCGATTGTAGTTACAAGCGGATCACATATGAACGCGTTAAATGCTTTGTCCAGATCACGCTCCGCGCACGCGTCCGTTATAAGCTGCTGTTCTGCAGAGATACGGCTTATGAGCTGATAGATCTCCTTTGGCACATCACCTGAGAATACAGGCTGTACGCTATCGGCTGAAAACCTTGCGTTAGTTTCAACAACCGCGCCAAGCGGCAGATTAGGTGTCTGACCGTAGTTGGGTATATTTACGTTTGTAACCATATCCTCCAGACCTAAAAGCGCGCGCATCTGTCGCACACCCTCCTCGCCTGTTTCTTTAATTTCAAATTTTTCCTCGCCCGTATAAAGCCTTTGACTTCTTTCAAGACGCTTTTTAAGGTCGTCCTTTCTCCACTTAACAGTAGTAAGACCAAACTTCCAGTTTTTCACCGTTTCCGGATCTTTTAAAAACCAGTTTCCGGGGCAGAACTCGGCAAGGTGTCTGTCCCCCGCTGCTGCTATATATCCAAAGCGCAGAAACAGGTTCATTTTAATCTTTTCAGCAGAGGCAAACGAATTGTTCATCCAGTTATCATCAGCCTTATCTTCAACGCCGTCGATATGCTTTTCGCAGAATTCCTTATAGAGAGGGAACAGGTCATGATTTTTATAATGAGCGTCAGTGAACCACGTAAAATGATTTACTCCGACAACATTGACCTTGATCTCGCTTCTTTCCGGTCTCTCGATACCCAGCATTTCCGCAGCTGCGGCAGCAAGGAATTTCTGTGTGCCGAATACCTCATGACAGCAGCCGAACGCCTTGATTTTCGGGAATGCGCGGTACAGACCCTGCATACATACAGTCATCGGATTTGTGTAGTTTATAACCCACGCTTTAGGGCAGTTTCTTTCAACCGCCTTTGCGATAACCTCAAGCATAGGTATTGTCCGCAGCGCGCGGATTATTCCGCCCGGACCGGACGTGTCACCAACAGACTGGTAAATACCGTACTTTTCCGGTGTATGCACATCAGATTCCATTTCATCAAACGTGCCCGGCAGGATTGAAATCACAACAAAATCTGCGCCGCACAGAGCTTCGTCTATCGTTTCTACCGCCTTGTAGCCCCAGGCGGTTTTGCAGTCCAGCAAATCCTTTATTCTGTTGCCTATAACTTCGTTTTTCTGTGCTGCTTCATAATCTATATCATAGAGATAAACTGTACCGCTCATGTCCTCGGTTTTTGCCAGGTCTGACATAAGCCCCCACGCCCAGCCGCGTGAGCCGCCGCCGATATACGCTATTTTTACATCATCAACTCTGTTTCCCAAATGTTTCATCTTTATTATTCCTTTCTATTATCATTCCAACCTAAGTATACTGCTTCCAGCCGGTATATCGGCTGCCCTAAATCTAAAAATCTCTGCTCATATTCCGTTATGACATTTCCGGTGAATCCGGAATTGTGCAGGTCAAGCGTTATATTTTCGAGCTTGAAATTCTCCTGCGTGAAGGAGTTGAGCGAGAACTCAAACAGCTTCATATTATCTGTCTTGAACCATATATAATCGCCGTTATTTAATACATTCTTATATCTATCAAGGAAGTTCTTATGCGTGAGTCTGCGTTTTGCCTGCTTGTTCTTCTTCCACGGATCGGAGAAGTTGAGATATATCCGGCATATCTCGCCCTTTTCAAAAAAGTCCTCGATTTTCTCCGCGTCCATATCCATGAACCGCACATTTGTAAGCTCATTTGCAACGGCTTTTTCCATAGCCATTACGATTACGTCCTCAACCTTTTCGATTGCAATAAAGTTTATATCGGGATGAAGCTGTGCCATCCCTGTTATAAACGCTCCCTTGCCGCAGCCTATTTCAATGTGTATCGGGTTATCATTCCCAAACACCTCATGCCATCTGCCCTTATACTGCTCCGGCTCGGTTATTCGTATATCACCGCACCGCTCAATCCTTGCGGCGCAGTTCTTCTTTTTTCTCATTCTCATAGAGTATAAACTCCTTTTTCCACTATTCTGTCTAATATCACATTAGCCGCCTCAAACTTTGTCATAACAGGCAGCTGTTCAGCGCCGTCACGGGTTATAAGCGTGATTATATTTGTGTCTGTGCCAAACCCTGCTCCACTCTGACGAAGTGAATTTGCGCATATCATATCAGCATTCTTCTTTTCAAGCTTCCTCTGTGAATTTTCAAGCAGGTTTTCCGTTTCCATGGAGAAGCCGCAGAGGAACTGCCCTTCGCGCTTGTTCTCTCCCAGAGCCTTTAATATATCCTTTGTGCGTTTGAGCGGTATAACAGAATCTCCGTCCTGTTTTTTTATTTTCTCATCCGCAACCTCAGCCGGAGTATAATCCGCCACCGCCGCGGCCTTTATAACAATATCTGCTTCTTCCGCGCGTTCCATAACCGCGTTATACATATCCGCGGCTGTTTTCACTTCAACTACTTCCACAAACATCGGCGGCTCGATTTCGGTGTGACCCTTAACAAGAGTTACAGAGGCGCCTCTGTATGCCGCCGCTTTAGCTATAGCTATGCCCATTTTTCCGGTCGAGTGGTTAGTTATATACCGTACAGGGTCAATCGGCTCGCAGGTTGCTCCGGCTGTTACAAGGACGTTTCTGCCTGTCATATCCTTTTTATGATACACCTCACGAATGATGTATTCCAAAAGTACAAACTCATCCGGCATTCTACCGTCGCCCATATCGCCGTTTGCAAGCATACCATGTGTCGGCTCAACAATCTCATAACCGAAACGCTTAAGCTTTTCAATATTATCCTGTACAATCGGGTTATGGAACATATTATGGTTCATTGCCGGTGAAATAATCTTTTTACACGGGCATGCCATAACCGTTGTTGTGAGCATATCGTCCGCTATGCCGTTTGCAATCTTGCCGATTACGTTAGCCGATGCCGGGGCAATCATAACCACATCCGCCTGCTTCGCAATCGCCACATGCTCCACGCTGTATTGAAAATTGCGGTCAAATGTATCAATAAGACACTTATTCTGAGTAAGCGTTTCAAATGTATATGGATTTATAAAGTTCGACGCATTCTCTGTCATAAGCACATGCACGTTCGCATGAAGCTTTTTCAGCATACGCGCAAGATTTGCGATTTTGTATGCTGCGATCGATCCCGTAACACCGAGCACTATTGTTTTATTCGTAAGCATAAAAACATGATCCTTTCATTAACTGCTTATATTGTATCATAAACTAATGATGTATGCAATAAAAATACTCAAATTCCATTCCGTGACAGCTCTGCGCACATTAATAGGAATACTCCCATACCGTGCAGGTCGTTCGCCACTGTCGGTCGATTAATATAATGGTTATATGTGCCCACACCTGTGCCTACACATACGCGTTCAACAAACAAATCCTCATCAGAAATGCTTATACCGTTGGTTATAATACCTTCAAATGATTCCTTTGCCATATCAAGATACTTTTTATCAAGAATACCAAGCCTCACACCCTTTGCCATGGCATAGGTGAACAGGCATGAGCACGATGTTTCTGTCCAGTTATCCCACATATTCGTCATATTGACAACCTGATACCACATATGTGTAGCCTCATCGCGGTATCCGGCAACCGCCTCTATAACCTCGCGCTCAATTTCGGCAAGAGTTTCTCTTGAAGGATGGTTTTCCGGCATCCGCTCATAAATATCAAGTATCGCCGCAACGTACCAGCCCATCGCTCTGCCCCATGCCTCGGGAGCAAGCCCGTTTGACGGATCACACCACGGCGCGCGCTTATTATAATCCCACGCATGGAGCATAAGTCCGTTGTTTTTATCCTGCATATTATCCTTCATTAAAACAACCTGACGGACAAGCGCATCAAACATCTTCGGATTATTGTACTTCTCGGCATACATAGCCTGAATAGGACTGCCCATATAAAGGCTGTCAAGCCACATCTCATTCATGCCCGGACCGGATTTCCTATGCCAATAACCACCCTCGGGAGTACACGGCCAATCACGCATATGTCCTATAAGCGTGTCAAGCGCTTTTTTATACCTCTCTTCGCCTGTTTCGTCTATAAGGCGATACAGCAGAATTCCGGGCTGAATATCGTCAAGCAGCTCGTCTGAATAAAAATCTATTGAGCCGTCAGGAAGTATACGGCTGTCAACATAATCCTTTATGTACTGCGCAAGCCTTTTATCTCCGCACAGCTCATATATATGCTCCATGCCAGAAAGAAACACACCCTGATGATAATGCCATCGTCCTACGGGAGGCAAATCAGCCGCCTTTATATTTTTCATCATAGTTTCACAGCCCATTAAGCCATATTCCAGTGCTGTTTTCATGAGAATCCTCCTCTATTCTGTGTACCAGCGTCCTGATATTCCGCACGGCAGAACAAGACCCGATTCAATCGGTATTCCGATCTCGTCCGCATCTATATGTCCGCCGAATTTCTTTTTGGTTGTCACCTGCATTACATTCTTAAGCACAGTTGCGCTGAGTCCTGTCGTGTATGAGTTTATGAGCATAAACAGCGGATTATCCGACATTATCTCTACGCAGTCGGAAACAAGCCCGAACAATGCGTCCTCAATTTTCCACATCTCACCATTAGGACCCCTGCCGTATGATGGCGGATCCATGATTATACCGTCATACTTATTTCCGCGGCGTATCTCACGTTTTACAAACTTTGCGCAGTCGTCAACTATATATCGAACCTTTCTTTCTGCAAGCCCCGACGATTCAACATTCTGCTTTGCCCATGTGACAATGCCCTTTGACGCGTCAACATGGCATACCTCTGCCCCTGCTGCGAGTGCGCTAACAGTTGCTCCGCCCGTGTACGCAAATAGATTGAGCACCTTAATAGGACGGTTCGCATTCTTTATCAGCTCTGATATCCAATCCCAGTTCACAGCCTGCTCCGGGAACAGACCTGTATGCTTAAAGCCCGTCGGGCGCACATTGAAGGTCAGGTCACGGTACTTAATCTGCCACTCCTGCGGAATACTTTTATTAAATATCTGCCAGCTTCCACCGCCCTTCTTTGAACGGTGATACCATGCATCAACCTTATTCCAGCGCTGTATACTCTGTTTATCCTCCCATACCGCAATCGGGTCGGGTCGGCGCAGGAGATACTTTCCCCAATATTCAAGCTTTTCGCCGCCGGACGCGTCTACTATTCTGTAATCCTTCCATTTATCCGATAAAAACATAATACGTCTCCTATGTTATATTACTGTACAATAGTATAACACAAATATTTGAAATCCGCAAGAGATAACGCAAAAAAACGACGCTAAAGGTTGTCCGTAATAAAACAGTAAGATTAAAATTTAGGGGAATGGCGCAGCTTATGCTGCGTCATTCCTCGTTTCTATTCATCAATGCGACCATCTGATTAATGTTCCTGCCGATAGCATTTACTTCTTTGACAAGCTGTTTTATATCAG
>JAFLUC010000024.1 GCA_022509005.1 Oscillospiraceae bacterium
GTGAAGTATATTCTGTCCTTTATCGTCGTTCCGTCGGGGTTTCGCATAAATCCGTATGCGATAACGTTATAATCGCCGCTTACGATTCTTGTTCCGGTACTGTCATACATATACAAAGGTGAGGAACCTTTATCATGCATCTTGTTATATTCGGTAAAGAACACCCTGCCGCTGCCGTCATAGGGCGCGGTCACCTGATTATGATATACCCGAAAATCTGCAAGAGGTATCTTCTCCACTCCGTTTTCAGTAAGCCTTGCTTCATACAGCCCCCAGTTGCTGTCGTCTATATCTCCAAATAAAAGCAAACCGTCATTTAACGCGCCGTAATTAGCCTGACCGCTGAAATACGCCATAACATCACCGTGCTTATTCAGCTCGCGGTACTGCTTGAGGCTCTCTTCGTCGCAGTCCTCATAAAACGCCAGCGGCATAGGTGCGCAGATTATGTCGCTCGCCTCGCTGACCGGCTGCATCTCACCGCCCTCCGGGTCTATGCAGTAAAGCTGAAAATCGTCGTCATCCTCCACAACAAAATACAGCAAGCCGTTTACGTATACTATTCTCGAGCAAGCCGCATCCACAAGCACCCTGCGGTTATTTCCGTTTGAGTCCACGCAAGTGAGCCGTCCGCCGTTTTGCGGATCGGAATAGTACACCATTCCATCCGGTTCAGCGTCCGGCTTGGGTCTCGGCTCTATATACGCCTCAACACCGCTTTCCTCTGCTGCCGCTATCAGCTCGTCAACCTCGCTTCTGCTGTAGCATGCCGGAATCGCAAGGTAGCCCTTCATATTCCACATTCCCGAATACACCGGCATAAACCTTCCGGAATATGTGTACGCATAGCCCTTTGCTGCGTCAATCTCGTATACAATATTAGGAATCGTGAATTTGCACTCTTGTGTATCCAGATTATACACATCGGTATAGTCATTGAAATTCACCGCAAAGCACAGACGCTCTCCTCTGAACTCACAGCACAAGAGACTTGAATATACATCAGATTCAAAGCTCATAAGCTCTGATCCGTCCGTATCATTTATGTAATAGGTATTATTTTTATATACCTCCGTAATCCCGCTGTCAAAAGTCTTTATCACAGCGCCTTCTGTGATGCCCTCGTTATCGGACTCTATAACTCTTGGTATAGCCTTATAGTAGCGATATGCCATCAACACCGCCTGCTCGATCGTGAGATTGCCCTTCGGATTAAAGCGGCGGTTCTCGTCATCACCTTCCATTATGTTATACTGGAACATATACCGTATAGGGTTTATCGCGTATTCGCTTAGCTCATTGATATCGTCATACCGCTCCTGTATCTTTGAAAAATCGTATTCAGAGTACATACTGCCGGTCCTGAAAGACATCTGAACCGCGCGGCTCAGCATCACTGCCGCATCCTCGCGCGTAATGTACAGCTCCGGTGCAAACTCCGCCTTTCTATTCGCATCCATATCCGTCACGCCATCGGCAATGTCGAGACTTCCGAGCATCTGCGCGCCTGTGTAGCCGTCACAGTCGGTAAACGGTTCAAGATTCTGGGTGCGCATGATTATACTCGTCTTATCCATTACGCTGTATATAAGCTCGGCAAACTCACCGCGAGTTATAAGCTGCTTATAATCCCCCTTACCTTTAAGCATCTCCGGCATAAGCCCGTCTGTGACAAATCCCGACACCTCATTGTAGCTCCAAGCCGAAAGCTCTATCCATTCCTCCGCCCGCGCCGCTGCGGGCACAAGCATTGCTGCCGCAAGCATGGCGGCGATTATTTTACGTTTCATGTATTTATCTCCCCTTTATTATAACTATCGAATTACTATTGGGTATCCCCCATCATTCGGTACATATAATGCGTTCTGCGAATCTGTATCGGTGAGCTTTGTTATGTTGCCATCCATATCTATCTTGTACAGACAGTCTTTCTCACCAAGAAAATCCGGCATCAGCGTGATCCGGTCTACCTCGCCGTAACGGAACACGTTCTTATTAGGGAACACCGTAACGGCAGCCTCACCGTTTTTCGTTCGTTTCACCTCGCCGAGCATAGTCTCAAACAGCAGCATGTCACTGTTATTATATATATCTGCATATAAGTCAGCTGCAATAAGCTTTATCTCGCCTGTCTTATAATTCAGACTTTTCAGACTGCCCATAGCGGTGCTGCGATACTTCAAAGAATAGACATATCCTGATTCATCGTAGTAGTACAATACATCGCCGCTGAGCTTCAAAAGATTTACATTACCTATAGATTTAACCTGTCCGTTATATTCAAGATATATATCGTTGTCATATTTATATTCTTCCCCGTAGTTGCGCCACAACCTGAATTCATCATTGCACAAATAATCATAATAATATCTATCCTCAGAGCTGCGCGGTCTTTCGCCGGGAAGCTCCACCTCGGTGATCTCGCCTGTCGCAAGATCGATCAGATGATATGTGCCTTTCAAGACCTCCTCCTGGGTTATAAACGCGATTTTTGAGGTGTCGATCTCTTCAGTTTCATAATTATATCCGAATCCGAAGCCCGCTGCCTTATACTCGCCGCTTATACATTTCAGTTCGCCGTTATCGTTAACATAAATCGGCGATTCGCCGGTTGTATACAATTCCTCCTCGTTCTGAAAATACAGCCTTCCGTCACCGTTCAGAGCTGAAAGTATATCTCTTATATAGAAATCCGCAAGCTTTATGCTCCTGCCGTCAGGCGTACATCTGAATATTGTACGTCCGTCCTCTGAGTATGCGCCTTGTTTCCCGGTTCGCTTCAGCGCGTTCTCATCGACTGTATAATACAGAATGCTGCCGTCACTGAACATTAAGCTGTAAGCGTTTCTAAGATACCAATCATCAATGCCCCAATCAAAATTTGACAGATCATAAAATCCATATATATCTTTGCTCCCTGCTTTGATCTCAGGATAAAGATAAGGATACATTGCCCATCGGTACGAATGATCCGGACATGCGAAGCAGTCGGTAATACCGATAAGCCCGGTTCCATCGGTATTTACGGAGTGAAGCGACCCGTTGTTATTATCGTTAAAATATATCCTTCCGTTAAAATACCGAATGTTTGTACAGTCGATACTGTCGACTATAAGCTGATTGTTCTCACCGTTCGAATCAACGCGGTACATATGCCCGCCGTCGTTCCGGTCAGCATAATAGATAAATCCGTCCGGCTCACGGTATTCTTCGGTCGGGGTCTCCATGCCGTTTTCAGCGATCGCATCAATCTCAGCCCGACTGTACTCAGGCTTTAAAAACTCGATGTTATCCATGCCGTAAATTCCGGTATAGCACGGCATGAACCTGCCCGAGAGAGTATACGCGTAACCCTTTTCTCCATTGACCTCGTTTACTATATACGGGATAGTATACAGCAGCTCATGCGAATCGGCATCGAATACGTCTGTTCTGTTGTTGAAGTTCACCGCAAAAATCAGCTTGCTGCCATTATAGTCCGCGGCGAGAACCTTTGAATATATATCGGTTTCAAGCGATATCACGGTATCGGCACCCGATTTTATATTATAATAATCCTCTGTGATCTCCTCGATAAGTCCGGCTCCTATCTTGCGGCTCGTTTCTCCGTACTCATTATCGAAGACCACCACCCTTGGGATAAGCTTATACATACGGTATATTACCGATACCGCCTGCTCGATCGTCATGCTGTCATTACCGTGGAAGCAGCCGTCGTCCATATCGGACATTATCCCGCTGCCCGTCGCTATACCCACGCCCATAGAGTCCTTGATCTCATCATAATCTTTAAAATCCTTCTGCATCCGCTGCGCCATTGCCTCGGGAATTTTCACATGATCCACGTAAATACCCAGTGTTATCAGCATATCGCCTGCTACCCCCGCCGCCCATATTCTTGACGCATCCTCCTCAGGATACAGCATACTGCTGCCGCGAAAGCTTCCTGAACCATATTGGACAGCTGATTTTATAATTCGTGCAAGATGATCCACATCCGGATAATTTTCACAGTCCGCAAAGACCTTCTCATCCGATTCCGATGTAACTATACCCGATTTTTTCAGCACCGAATAGAGCAGCGTGCAGAATTCACCGCGGTTTATCGCCCGCTTATAGTTTGATATTCCCTTCATGCTATCGGGCAGCAGTCCCTCCGAAACAAAGCCCGACACCTCATTGTAGCTCCATGCCGAAAGCTCTATCCATTCCTCCGCCTGCGCCGCAGCCGGCGCGAGTGCCGCTGCCGCAAGCAAAGCGGCAATTATTTTCTGTTTCATGTTTATCTCTCTCTCTACGCTACGCAAAACTCCGTTTTGCTATGCTACAGTCCGCAAGCGGACTGTTCACTTTCTACGCTGCGCAAGCAGACCGTTCACTTTTTTATAATAATTAGTATACCCCCATAGGATTTCCGCCGTCATTCGGTATATATAACGCATTCTTCGAATCTGTATCGGTAAGCTTTGATATATTGCCGTCCTTATCTATCTTATACAGACAGTCCTTCTCGCCGAGAAATTTCGGCATATGCGCGATTTTGTCCACCTCTCCATAGCGGAATATGCTCTTATTCGGGAACACAGTAACGGCAGGCTCGCCGTTTTCCGAGCGTTTCACCCCGCCCAGTGATGTCTGATACAGTATCATGTCACTGTTGTTATATACCAACTCTGAAAAACCGTCTCCTACGTTCTTTATCTCGCCTGTTTTATAATTCAGGCTCTTTACGCTGCTATTTGAAAAGCCGCGATACAAACTAGAATGGAAATAGTGATCACTATCGCTGTAATACAAAATATCACCGCAGAGCTTCAGAGGTCTTACTGCTCCAAGATTTGTGACCTTTCCGTTATATTCGATATATACATTACTGTCATTATATATAATATGATCATTATAATCAATCCACACGCTCAGCTCGTCATTGCACAAATTTTTATAATAATATCTTTCTTCGCTTTCTCTGCTGCGCGGGTCTTTCTCTGTAAGTGGTTCCTGCGTGATCTCGCCTGTCGCAAGGTCAATCAGATGATATGTGCCCTTCAAGACTTCGTCCTGTGTTATAAACGCAATTTTTGAGGTATCGACCTTGTTTGTTTCGTGATTATATCCGAATCCAAAGGATGCAGCCTTATAATCGCCGCTTATGCATTTTAGCTCGCCGTTATCGTTAACATAAATCGGTGATTCACCGGTTGTATAAAGCTCCTCCTCGTTCTGGAAATACAGCTTTCCGTCGCCGTTCTGTGAAGAAAAAATATTATTTATATAGAAATCCGCAAGCGGTATGCTCTGTCCGTCCGGCGTATATCTGAATACCTTATATCCGCTCCGGTAATCTGTGTATTGTCCGTTGATAGGCTGACGCTTCATAGCATCTTCCTCATATGTATAATATAAAAGACTCCCATCACTGAATGCTGCGGTATAAACGTTTCTTAAATATGATTCATCATCGCTCCTAAAAAATCCGCTCAACTCGTAAAATCCAAATATATCTTTTCCCCCCACATGATATTCATCATAAATATATGGATACATCGCCGTTCTGTCCGTACAGTAAAGGAATGCCCGACCTTTTGTAATATCGGTAAGTCCTGTGCCGTCAGGGTTTACCGAATGCAGCCCCCACGCTTTGTTGTCATTAAAATATATTTTCCCGTCAAGATACTGGAGATTTGTGCAGTCAAGACCGGACACTATAAGCTGATTATTCTCACCGTTTGAATCAACGCGGTACATATGCCCGCCGTTGTTCCAGTCGGCATAATAGATAAATCCGTCCGGCACGCGGTATTTCTCGATCGGGATCTCCATACCGTTTGCAGCTATTGCGTCAGCCTCCGCTCGGCTATATTCCGGTGTTAAAAGCTCAGTGTTATCCATGCCGTAAATTCCGGTATAGCACGGCATAAAACGGCCTGATAGCGTGTAAGCATAGCCTTTTTCTCCGTTGACCTCATTTACAATATATGGGATCGTGTACAGCAGCTCACTCGAAGAAGCGTCAAACACATCTGTTTTATCATTAAAGTTCACCGCAAAAATCAGCTTGCTTCCATTATAGTCCGCCGCGAGAACCTTTGAATACACATCTTTTTCAAGCGACATCACGGTATCATCACCCGATTTTATATTATAGTAAGTCTCGGCAATCTCCTCCGTAAGCCCGGCACCAATCCCTCGTCTCACCTCGCCGTCCTCATTATCTGATGTGATCACTCTCGGAATCTTTTTATACATACGGTATATAACAGATACAGCCTGCTCAATTGTCATACTGTCATTGCCATGGAAGCAGCCGTCGTCCATATCCGACATTATTCCGCTGTCTATCATTATGCCTACGCCTGTGAAGTCCTTGATTTCATCATAGTCCTTAAGCTCCGACTGCATTTTTTGTATCGTTTCCGACGGAATCTTTGGATCATAATCATAAATCCCAAGTGATATCAGCACATTTCCGATTATCTCTGCCGCCCATAGTCTTGACGCGGGATCCTCCGGATACAGCTTGCTGTTGTTATCATCCTTGTCAAAGCTTGATTCGACTCTTGTAACACGGGCAAGGCGGTTTGCATAAGGATAATCATCACAGTCATTAAACATCTTGTCATACGATTCAGATGTGAGAATTCCCGATTTTTTCAGCACAGAATATAACAGTGTGCAGAATTCGCCGCGGTTTATCTCTCTCTTATAATTTGAAATCCCTTTCATGCTATCCGGCAGAAGTCCCTCCGAAACAAATCCCGACACCTCATTGTAGCTCCATGCCGAAAGCTCTATCCATTCCTCAGCCCGCACCGAAAACGGTGCGAGCATGGCAGCAGCTAATACCGCAGCAATTATTTTTTGTTTCATATAAATATCTCCCTCCAAATTATTTATTTACTGATCAAAAAACCTCGTACAAGTGTATTGTTATCATACTGCGCCACGAACTCACCTCCATCAGAAAGCTCATATGTTTCCTTTAAGCCCGATACATCTCTGCCGCCCTCGCCTAATACGTTATGTACAGCTTCGCGGCTGTCGCCTGTTTCCACAAATTCCGCGTCTGATTTACTTATTGCATATGCCGATGAGCAGATTGAGCAAATTGACACCACTGCTGCTATTGTTAAAAAAATCCTCATAATTACCATTATCTCCTCTCATATAATTAATTTCACCTATTTTTTTGTACACAAAACGGCACTCCACTCATTTTGCGTATAAAATACGCGGAGTGCCGTCTACCCTTTTACCTATTTACCCATTTTATTCCCTCAAAGCGGATTATTCTCCGTCGATGATATACCCTGTTTGCAGATTATCTCCATCATACTGCAAAACTACTGTTTTTCCGTCCTCACGGCTGTATGTTTCCTTACTTCCGTTTGCGCTAACTTCACGGCGTGTTACTATTTCGCTTTCCGGCGTCGGCACGGATACCTGTTCTTCTTTTGGCTGCGGCTCTGATACCTGTTCTTCAGCCGGCTGAGGCTGGGCTTCGGAAACTACCGGCTGCTGTACAGATGTATTTGCCTGTTTTGGCGTTTTCGGCGATGCTGTTGCGCGTAGCGGGGCAACTGTCGGTTCATTCGTGATTATCTCTGGCTCTGCCGTAGGCTTAACAAGCTCGGTTATTGCAGGAATGACATCAACCGGCTCCGGAGTAGCCGTAATCTCCGCCGCTTTTGTCGCAACCGCTATTGATACCGCATCTGTAAGACACAGGCATGAAACACATATGCTTGAAAGCATTGCTATTATCAGCCATACAGGCTTTTTCTTTTTCCATGCCGCTATGCGTTTAACCCTTTTGGCAACCTCATGAGTGCCGTTTGCCGCGCCGACAACACCGGGAACAAACCGTATGTGGTCAGTCGCCGTTTTCACAAGCACTCTGGCATATTCCTTTTTGCTGTCGGTAAGCTTAAGCACACTATCGTCACAGTACATCTCGATATCGCGTCTGAACCGTCTGAATGCGATCCACACCATAGGATTGAACCAGTTAAGGCATATAACAACGACCGCCGCCCAAAGCTTCATATTGTCTTTGTGCTTATGGTGACAAAGCTCGTGAAGCAGGATCTGTCTCTGCTCCTCTGCGCCATAACCCTCCGGCAATACGACCGTATTTAAAAGCGTGTGTGCGTAGCTGCCGCGCTTTAACACTATAGGGTTTGTTATTCCAAGCTTAAATTTAACGTCACGAAGTATGTTAAGAGCTTCTGCATCCGTCACTGTTTCAGATCTCTTCACCTTTATCCTGTGAATCATAAATACACTAAGATACCATATAGCGCATACTGCTATACCGAGAAAATATACAAGCGCTATTACATTCCGTATGTCAACACTCGCTGCTGCCTCTTGTACCACGCCGGATGGTGAATTTACTATCACAGACTCCGAAACGACATTATATATACTTGTTCTGGCAGGTATTTTGATATTGCCTAAACAAAATACCGACTGTGCAAAAAGTATTACCCATATCGCGCAGTGCGTCGCTGCAGAAAGCTTATTGCGGAATACGAGCTTAATAAGCATCACAAATGCCGTCACTACGGTCATTCTCAATGCAAGAGAAATAAATAATGAGTATAATGCTGAATTCATAATATTACTCCTCCATCTTATCTATAAGTCCCATAAGCTCCTCTGCTTCTTTGTCCGAAAGTCTTGAGTCCTTGACAAGATTTGAAAACATCATGCGTACCGAACCATTATAGATCCTATCAATAAAGCTCCTTGTTTCTTTGCGCTTTGAAGTGTCTTCATCGACTGTCGGAAAATAACGTTTTCCCTTTGGCGAGTCCTCTGTACGGAGTGCCTCCTTCTGAGTGAGACGCAGAACAAGAGTTTTTATTGTAGAATAGCTCCAGCCGCTTTCGGAAAGCGCGTCTCTTATCTCGCCGATAAGCATACCCGGATTATTCCACAATATCTCCATTACCTTCCACTCTGAATCGGAAATATTTTTTATGTTTTCCATAAAAACCCCTTTCTTATTATTGCATTTGCGAAGCAAATCTGCAAAGAACTTGAGGGGTTCGATGCCCCGAAAGTTCTTATTGTTTTCGGATTACAATTGTAACTCTATTTATAGTTTACAACAGTAACCTCGATTTGTCAAGTGTTTTTTTGAATTTTTTTCAAAAAAATCGGCAGAATTTAAAATTCTGCCGAAATTCTTTTAAAATATATCATTCTTTATAAGATCTTCATAGGATTCGCGCTTTACTACAACCTTCGCTTCGCCGTTATTTACCGCGACAACTGCCGGACGTGGAATTCTGTTATAGTTTGAAGCCATCGAGTAATTATATGCGCCTGTAGCGAGAACCGCAAGCGTATCGCCCACCTCAACAGGAGCGAGCATAGTGTCATTAAGCAGAATATCTCCGCTTTCGCAGCACTTTCCGGCAACTGTTACCTTATCCGTTGCCTTATCGCCCGCCTTGTTGGCTACTACCGCCGCATATTTCGACTCGTAAAGGATATATCTCGGATTGTCGCCCATGCCGCCATCGACAGACACATACTTTCTCACATTCTTTATATCCTTAATTCCGCCTATTGTGTAAAGTGTGATTCCTGCCGGAGCCACGATCGAGCGTCCCGGCTCCATAAGGATAAACGGAATATTAAGTCCGCGCTTTTCGGCAGTTTCCTTAACTACCTCTGAAACGTGCTTTATGTACTCGTCATACGGTACAGGGTCGTCGTTTTCGGTGTACATAATGCCGTAGCCGCCGCCGAGGTTAAGCTTTTTGATCTCAAGTCCGAGCTTGTCCTTCAGATCGCCGGCAAAGTTCATCATGACCTCAGCCGCCTCGCAGAACGGCGCAACATCAAATATCTGCGAACCGATATGGCAGTGCAGACCGTCCGGGTTCACGTTTGACATATTGTGTGCCTTCTCGTATATTTCAAAGGCTTCGCCGTTTTCAAGAGCAACGCCGAACTTTGAATCTATCTGACCTGTACGAACAAAGTCATGAGTGTGAGCATCGATTCCCGGCTTGATTCTGAACATAATGTCCTGAACCACGCCGTGCGCCTTTGCTATTTCATTGAGCATTTCAAGCTCGTAAATGTTATCAACAATTATGTGACCTACACCGTTTGAAACAGCCATTTCAAGCTCCTCGGCTGTCTTATTGTTGCCGTGGAAATAAATCCTGTCCATCGGGAAGCCTGCTTTGATTGCCGTATAAAGCTCGCCGCCCGATACCACATCGGCGCCAAGTCCTTCCTCGGCCGCAATTTTACAGGTATATACAGTACAGAACGCCTTGTTTGCATAAAGCACAAGACCGTTGCCGTTATAATACTTATCAATCGCACTCTTATAAACACGACAATTTTCTCTTATAAGCTCCTCATCCATAACGTAAAGAGGCGTACCGAACTGCTTTGCAAGCTCTACAGTGTCATTTTTGCCTATAACAAGATGGTTTTTCTCGTTAATTGATAAGTCCTTCGAAACAAACATCAATCATCATTCCTTTCTTTTGTTTTATATTTTACTTACTCATCCGTACCGGTTTTCTTCTCCTCAAGCTCAGGGAATGCGAGCTGTTCAGTTAAAGATTTTGTCGGTCTGCGGTATATAACAGGCTTTTCGCCATTATTTATACAGCCTTGTGTTATTACAACCCTCTCGATATCCTCTTCCGACGGAGTATCAAACATGACATCTGTCATACATTCCTCAATAATTGAACGTAGTCCTCTGGCGCCTGTGCTGCGCTCTATCGCTTTATCCGCAATAGCGCTGACAGCTTCCGGCTCAAACTCCAGTTCAACCTCATCAAAGCCCAGAAGCGCTTTATACTGCTTAATAAGCGCGTTTTTCGGCTCGGTTAGGATTGTTATAAGCGCGTCGCGGTCAAGCTTGTCAAGCGCTGCAAACACCGGAAGTCTTCCAATAAACTCGGGTATAAGCCCGAACTTCAAGAGATCCTGCGGCGTTATCTGCCTTATAAGCTCCGAAATATCAAGCTCCTGCTTGCTTTCGATTTTCGCGCCGAAGCCGAGCGACTGTTTACCGGTTCTTTCATTTACAATTTTGTGAATACCGTCAAATGCGCCGCCGCATATGAACAGTATATTGGTTGTATCTATATTAATCATTTCCTGGTGCGGATGCTTTCTTCCGCCCTGAGGAGGAACAGAGGCTACGGTTCCTTCAAGCACCTTTAAAAGTGCCTGCTGAACACCCTCGCCGCTTACATCACGTGTAATAGAAACATTTTCTGATTTGCGCGCAATCTTATCTATCTCGTCTATATAAATTATTCCGTGCTCTGCCGCGTCTATATCATAGTCTGCCGCCTGAATCAGCTTTAAGAGAATGTTCTCAACGTCTTCGCCGACATAGCCCGCCTCTGTGAGCGATGTGGCATCAGCGATAGCAAACGGAACATTTAAAATCTTTGCGAGATTTTGCACAATAAAGGTCTTACCGCTTCCCGTAGGACCGATCATGAGAATGTTACTCTTCTGCAGTTCAACATCATCTGCCGCTTCCTTATGTTTAATGCGCTTGTAATGGTTATAGACAGCAACCGCAAGAATTTTCTTCGCCTTCTCCTGTCCTATAATATATTCATCAAGAAACTCCTTGATTTCGTGAGGAGTCGGAAGATTCTCAGCAAGCTCAAAGCTGCTTTCTTCCATGTTAAGATCGCCCAGAAGCTCTTTGCACTGCTCAACGCACATTGCGCATATATTGGCATTCTTTCCGCGCAGGAGCGGATTTTCAACAGAATCCGGCCTGCCGCAGAAGGAACAATATTTATCAATATTTTCGCTCATTTAATATAACTCCGATTGATTATTTTCTTTCATTTGCTGAAACGATAACCTCATCAACAAGACCATAATCCTTAGCCTCAACAGCTGTCATGAAGTTATCGCGCTCGGTATCGTTACAGAGCTGTTCATAGGTTTTGCCGGTGCGCTCTGCAAGAATTCTGTTCATCTTTTCCTTTGTTTTTACAAGATGATCTGTGTAAATCTTGATATCCGTTGTCTGACCGCTCAGACCGCCGCCTGAAATAAGCGGCTGATGGATCATGATCTCGCTGCTCGGCAATGCGTATCTCTTGCCCTTAGTACCCGCGGCAAGCAGGAACGCGCCCATTGACGCAGCCATACCAATACAGATAGTAGAAACATCACATCTGATATAGTTCATGGTGTCATAGATCGCCATACCCGCGGTTATTGAGCCGCCAGGGCTGTTGATATAAAGCTGTATATCCTTATCCGGGTCCTTCGCCTCTAAAAACAGCATCTGCGCAACGATAAGCGACGCGGTTGTGTCGTTTACGTCCTCGCCCAAGAATATTATTCTGTCCTCCAAAAGACGCGAATATATATCGTAGCTTCTTTCTCCTCTGTTATTTTGTTCAATTACATAAGGCATTGTTGCCATACTGGAACACCTCCTGAATAATGCTTAAAATGCAATAATATATTGCATGCCGATGGAATCCTCCATCGGCATGACGTTCTTTTCCTTGCGGAAATTATTCTGCTACTGCGTGATTAGCAAGCATCTCGACTGTCTTCTGGAACTGAAGCTGTTTCTTAAGACTGTCCATTTCAGCCTCTGACATAAGCTCCTTAAGCTTGTCCAGCTCCATGTTGTACTTCTTTGACATATCAACGAGCTCAAGCTCAACCTCTTCCGGACTTGCCTCAACGCCCTCAGCCGCTGCGATCGCCTCGATTACAAGACCGCGCTTAACCTGATCAAGAGCGTTGTCATGATACTGTGCTCTCATCTCATCAATTGTACCGCCTGTGTACTGGAGATACATATCAAGACTCATACCCTGATATGAAAGTCTCTGAGCAAAGTCATTGATCATGTTTTCAACCTGATTTTCAACCATCTTCTCAGGGATGTCCATCTCGGCATTCTCAACTGCCTGCTTAACTACAGCCTCTTGTGTATCGCTCTCAGCCTTTGTCTTAGCCTTTTCCTCAAGCTGTTTCTTAACGTCAGCCTTATATTCTTCGAGTGTATCGAAATCACTTACCTCGCTTGCGAAATCATCGTCGATCTCCGGAAGCTCGCGAACCTTTATCTCATTTACCTTTACCTTGAAGATCGCATCCTTACCCTTGAGTTCCTCTGCATGATACTCCTCAGGGAATGTTACGTTCACGTCTACAAGGTCGTCAACGTTTGCACCGATGAGCTGATCCTCGAAGCCCGGGATGAATGTGTTTGAACCTATTTCAAGCTCATAGTCCTCACCCTTGCCGCCTTCAAACGCTACGCCGTCAACGAAGCCTTCAAAGTCGATAACAGCAATATCACCTGACTCAACAGCTCTGTCATCAACACTTACGAGTCTTGCATTCTTCTGCTGTGTTGCCTCGATATCCTTCTGTACATCCTCATCAGTTATAGTATAGTCAATTTTTGGAACCTTTATACCCTTGTACTCACCAAGCTTTACCTCAGGCTTTGTTGTAACGAGCGCTGTATAAACAACCGGCTCGCCCTCTTTGATATCCTCTACATCAAATTCCGGACGTGCAACCACTTCAAGGCCGCTTTCCTTTAAAGCTGCCTCATATGCACCCGGAAGAAGATCATTAAGAGCCTCGTCATAGAATGCTGTTTTACCGTACATTCTGTAAACAACCTGCTTCGGAGCCTTACCCTTTCTGAAACCGGGCACATTGAACTTATTCTTATTCTTATTATACGCCCTGTCAATAGCCTTATCGAATTCCTCAGCGCTCACCTCAAAGGAAAGCTTTACTAAATTCTTCTCTACCTCTTCACACTTGAAAGCCATGTGATTAATCCTCCTTCTAGTTAAAAGCGCGGATTTCGCGCACATTTCAAAATCTGTATAATTATAACATACTATAAAAAAAAATGCAATTAGTTTTTGAAAATTTTTTATTATTAAATTTTCACACAAAACCCGTGCATTTTCACTTAAATATAGTTAATAAGCCTAATTAATATGAATGCATCGTAAATATCCAATAAAAACTCGCTTGACATTTTTGTAAAATAGGCTTATTATATTAATATAGTATACAGAATCGGAGGAAAGTCATATGATTTCAGACTCTATCGCAAAAATCTCACGCGAGGCGGCGGCAGACGGCGCTGTTCTATTAAAAAACGAAAACAATACGCTTCCTATTATTAACGAAAGGGTGGCAGTGTTTGGAAGGTATCAGATAGACTACTTAAAAAGCGGTTCAGGATCGGGCGGCTCGGTTAATACCGAAAATTGTATGACCCCGCTTGAAGCATTTGAGGCAGAACCAGGAATTGAGGTTGACCGGGAAATTGCGGCAATGTATCGTGAGCTTATAAAAAAGCGTCCGATCCGTATTCACAACGCATTCCTGTCTGACTTTAAAGATTTGGAGCTTGAAATAGAGAACGCTGCCGTAAAAGCCGCAGCAGCGCGTACTGATAAAGCTATAGTTATAATCGGCAGACGGCTCGGAGAGGGCTTTGACAATGTTCCGAAGCCGGGCGGATATTACCTTTCAAAAAATGAGCTCAGGCTTATAAGACAAGTAAGCCGATATTATAAAAAATTTGCGGTACTTTTAAATTGCGGAAACATTTTAGATATGAGCTGGGTCAATAAATACAAGGTTCCGGCTGTTATGTACATATGGCACGGCGGCGGTGAGGGCGGAAAAGCCTCGGCTGACCTCATTTCAGGCAAAGTAGCACCGTCTGGCAGATTAAGCGATACGATCGCGGTATCGCTCAAGGATTATCCGTCAACGGACGGATTTTTCAAAAAGAAGTCGGTGGTGTATAAAGAGGGCATATATACTGGATACCGCCATTTTGAAACGAACGCTTCCGACAAGGTTTTATACCCATTCGGCTACGGTCTTTCATACACCTCGTTCGATATTTCCTGCACCGGTTATAACATTAATAAAAATATAATATCACTTTATTTTAACGTAAGAAACACCGGAAATTGCAGCGGAAAAGAGGTTGTTGAGCTTTATATAAATAAACCTGATACCGCACTTGACCACCCTTTGCGCGAGCTTGCAGCATTTCGCAAAACAAGATTAATAAATCCCGGGGAGTCTGAGAGTATAGATATCAGCTTTAACATAAAGGATACTGCTTCATATGATGAAGAACGCAGTGCATGGATCATTGAGTCTGGAAAATATATCGTGTATGCCGGTAAAAACGTGCGCGATGCAAAAGAGGTTCTTTCGTTTGAAGTGCAAAAGGAAAAACAACTTTCAAAGAAGTTACCACCTGCTGCGTTACAATCGTTTACAAACAAGCATTATAATGAAGACTTCCCTACTGCTGTAAAGAACGATCATATAAAGGAATTTATCGCTGAGCTTACAGATAATGAGCTTTGTGCGCTTGTACACGGCGAGGGCATGAACAGCAGAAGAGTCACATCAGGTACCGCTGCTGCCTTCGGCGGAATAACGAGACGGCTTTCAAAAAAGGGCATACCTGCCGCCTGCGCTTCCGACGGTCCTTCGGGAATCCGGATGGATAGCGGCGAAAAGGCCTCACTTATCCCCTGTGGCGTTTGCCTTGCCTGCACCTGGGACATACCGCTTATAGAGCAGCTCTATGCTGAGGAAGGCAAAGAAGTCGCGTTAAATAAAATAGATATGCTCTTGGGACCTGGAATGAATTTGCACAGGAGCCCTCTTTGCGGCAGAAACTTCGAATATTTTTCCGAGGATCCGTATCTTACAGGTACCATGGCAGCCGCAGCGGTAAGAGGACTTATGGAGCACGGAATTGTCGGGGTTATAAAGCATTTTGCCGCGAACAACCGCGAGAAAAACAGATTTGATGCCGATTCCGTAATCCCGGAACGTGCTCTTCACGAGATATATCTAAAGAGTTTTGAGATCGCCGTTAAATCGTCGCCGGTAAAGGCAATTATGACCTCATATAACCTTGTCAACGGACTTCACGCAGCGTCCAACCCAAAGCTTACCACCGATATTCTCCGCGCTGAATGGGGCTTTTCGGGCATGGTCATGACCGACTGGTGGGCGAAATGCAATTCACGCGGCGCAAGAAGCAGCCGCATGAAGCTTGCGGAAATGATCAATGCGCAGAATGACATCTACATGGTTGTACCCAACGGCATGGCGGGAGTATGGCAGGACAATCTCAAAAAATCGCTGAAAAACGGTAAGCTCACCCGTGCCGCTCTCGAAAGGAGTGCCTATAATATATTAAGCACAATAGCTCAACTGAGGTGCATGGATAAATAATCAAAAAAGGATGCCTGAACAAGCATCCTTTTTTGATTATTATCAATCCTGGAACATCGGAGTTGAAAGGTATCTTTCTCCTGTGTCCGGAAGGAGCGCAACGATTGTTTTGCCCTTGTTTTCCGGTCTCTTCGCAAGCTGTGTTGCCGCCCATACAGCCGCGCCTGAGGATATACCCACAAGCACGCCCTCGCTGCGTGCGATTGCTTTGCCTGTGGCAAAAGCGTCATCACTTTCAACCTTTATTATCTCATCATAGATTGCCGTGTTAAGCGTCTCGGGAACAAATCCTGCGCCTATACCCTGAATCTTATGCGGTCCAGGTCTGCCCTCTGAAAGCACCGGTGAATCTGCCGGCTCTACCGCTACAACCTTTATATCAGGGTTTTTTGACTTTAAGTATTCACCCACACCTGAAACGGTACCGCCTGTTCCTACGCCTGCTACGAATATATCCACATTGCCGTCCGTATCAACCCAGATTTCCGGTCCTGTTGTTGCTTTATGATATGCCGGGTTTGCCGGATTTGTAAACTGACTAGGAATGAAGCTGTTCGGGATTTCCTTTGAAAGCTCATCAGCCTTTGCGATTGCGCCCTTCATGCCTTTTGCGCCGTCAGTGAGAACAAGCTCTGCACCGTAAGCCTTTAAGAGATTTCTTCTCTCAATACTCATCGTCTCCGGCATTGTGATGATTATTCTATAGCCGCGCGCTGCCGCAACAGATGCAAGACCTATACCCGTGTTACCCGATGTCGGCTCGATAATAACAGAACCCGGAACGAGCTTGCCCTGTGCCTCAGCCTCATCGATCATTGCCTTTGCAATTCTGTCCTTAACAGATCCTGCAGGATTAAAATATTCCAGCTTTGCGATCAATTTGGCTTCAAGACCGTTAGCCTTGCTGTAGTTCTCAAGCTCCAGAAGCGGTGTTCCGCCTATAAGGTCTGTTATTTTATTATATATCTTTGCCATTTCAAAAAGCCTTCTTTCTATATTATTAGTCGTTTTCCACTGCAGCGAATGCGTCATCAAGTGCTGCGATAAGATCGTTTACGTTCTCGATACCGATTGAAAGTCTGATTGTGTTCGGCTTGATGCCCTGCTCCAAAAGCTCAGCCTCTGTGCACTGTGAATGCGTTGTTGTTGCCGGGTGGATAACGAGTGACTTAACATCTGCCACGTTAGCGAGGAGCGAAAAGATTTCGAGGTTATCGATAAACTTCTGAGCCTTCTTGTCGTCACCCTTGATCTCGAATGTGAAGATCGAACCTGCGCCCTTAGTGAAGTACTTCTTATACAGCTCATTGCTCGGATCATCAGGGAGTGACGGATGGTGAACAGCCTCAACCTGTGGGTGATTGTTTAAGTAGTCAACGATCTTGAGTGAGTTCTCAACGTGGCGCTCAACTCTGAGTGAGAGCGTTTCAAGTCCCTGCAGGAATATGAATGCGTGGAACGGTGAAAGAGTAGCGCCTGTGTCACGAAGAAGAATCGCTCTTATGTATGTTACAAATGCAGCAGGACCTACAGCGTCAGCAAACGATACACCGTGATATGACGGATTCGGTGCTGAAATCCACGGATATCTGCCCGATGCCTTCCAGTCAAAGTTACCGCTGTCAACGATTATTCCGCCTATTGCCGTGCCGTGGCCGCCGATGAACTTTGTAGCGGAATGAACAACGATATCCGCTCCATGCTCGATCGGTCTTAAAAGATACGGCGTAGCAAAGGTTGAGTCGATCACAAGCGGAATATTATGAGCGTGAGCAATCTTTGCAAGCTCCTCTATATCAATAATATTTGAGTTCGGGTTTCCAAGCGACTCAATGAATATCGCCTTTGTCTTATCGTCTATTGCATCTTCAAACACTTGAAGTCCATCCGCCGGATCAACAAACTTTGTTGTTATACCGAATCCCGGAAGCGTGTGAGCCAGATAGTTATATGTACCGCCGTAGATCGTCTTTGCAGAAACGATGTTTTCACCTTGCTGCGCTAGTGCCTGGAATGTGTATGAAAGCGCAGCTGCGCCTGATGCAACTCCGAGAGCTGCAACGCCGCCTTCAAGAGCTGCTACTCTCTGCTCAAATATATCCTGCGTCGGATTTGTAAGTCTGCCGTAGATGTTACCCGCGTCACGGAGACCGAAACGGTCTGCCGCATGCTGTGAATTGTGGAACACGTATGATGTTGTAGCATAAATCGGAACAGCTCTTGCGTCTGTAACCGGATCCGCTTTCTCCTGACCTATATGTAACTGCTTTGTTTCAAAATTCCATTCTCTTTTTGCCATTTTTAATTACCTCTTTCTATTTATATATATTCTTATATGTTTTCATTATTTATATTTTTAGCGTCAACATCGTTTATTGCACATTCGTGTATCGAATTGAAGTTTCACATTTTTCATTATCTGAACTCCTTTTCTTTTATTTTACCATTTCCTATCGGGTTACTATGGTTTATAGTATAGCACATTTTTTTTATTTGTCAAGAGTTTTTTTGAATTTTTTTCAAAAAAGTCAAAAAAAATCATCCGAATGTGAATTTTACACATTTCGGATGATTTGATTTTAATCAGTTCCAATCATGATCTTTCATATAATTGAGTATGATTCTCTCGTTTTCCTTTTCAACAGAATTAAACTTAGCTTTTATTTTCGATTCGCTTGATCCGCCGTCAGGTGTGTACCATAGCCGCCCTTCAAAATATTCGATCAGATCATCGTCATCAAACTCCATTCCATACCGCGCAAACATCTCATAGTAAAGAAGCCGCGCTCCCTTCTCTGTTGATGCATATAATTCAAGGTCTGCTTCGGTTATCACCTTATTATGGGTCGGATATATATATGACCCGCCCTTAAACGCAGCCGGATCACCCTCTTCAGGCTCCATTGACGGGTTTGAAGTAACAACAGGTGCTGCTGTCTCTGTAGGAACAGACTCCGTCGCACGCGGAGTATCAAGGTTTGGAATTTCAGTCACACGCTCTGTCGTCTTAACTGCAACTTCCGGACTATCCGTTTCCTTTTCCTCGCCATGATTAAATCCACCCGTCATATGAAAAGCGACGAGAACAGCAGCCGCAAAAACTACCATAATTCCAAGCACAGACAACACTACCGTAAGTACCGTGTGTCTCTTTTTTTTCTTTTTTACTGCCATATTAGTCTCACCGCTCTTTTTTGCTATATTATTCATATACGCAGCTTGTCCCACCGTGGCATAGTCACATACTATACACTTCCCTGTTCTGCCATCAAGAGGTCTGCCGCATTTTGAACAGAACATTACTTTTTTTATATTGCTCCGGTTAATAACAGCATCGTTATGTGTCGGATAAAGCTTAACATCAGGCTCCTCGGCACGATTATGATTAACTGCAGATTTATCGGACTGGTTGCGCACATATCGCTTTGTCGGTGGCTCCGCAACGTTGTTATCGGCTCTTTCTGCCATATTAGTTTTCATATCTGCTAAAGATATTTCATTACCGCAATACCTGCACTTACGTTCACCCGTTCTGAACTCTGCGCCACATATTTCACATTTCATAGTATCACTTCCCGACAATAACTATATGCACTCAAATATCACAATACACCGAGTAAATGCAGAAGATTTTCTTCTTTAATTATATTTATTATATCATATCATCTTTACGGTGTCAATAATAATTATTATGCCTTTGAGGTCATGTCGCTTATATCAACATCAAAAAATATATTCAGCTTAAATAATACAGTTACCGGCATATCGCTGTTTGGCATTTCGTACTTTGAAAGCGAGTGTCTTGAAATTCCCAAAAGCCTTGCAAGCTTCTCTTGAGTGAGATTGTGCTTATGCCTCAGTCTTTTGTAATATGTACCGTCCATCAGTCGACTCCTTCTGTACATTCCAGACCACTTTGGGCAACATTTCGCATTATATTTTTATAATCAGTAAGCTTGGCAAATGTCACACCATATAAATCCGCTATTTTTATAATCATTTCTCCTGACGCCTCACGTTCTCCACGCTCATACGATGCAAGAGTTCTTGCTGCAACACCAATACGAGCCGCAGCCTGTTCGCGCGATAAATTATTCTGTTCACGGAAGTATTTTAATCTATCTCCTAATATTTTTAATATTTCATAATTATAGCCTCGCATCATAATCCTCCTTTTGTCTAATTCTACCATACTATCAGTGTTTTTTCAACAAATTTCGCCAAGCAGGACATATTTTAATGAATTTCAGCACAAATACCAAAAATAACCAGAAAGGGTATCAAGTTTCTCTGCTGCTCCGCTCATTGAGTATATAAAATAACCACAAAAAAAGACGAAGCTCCAATATACTTCGTCTTTCAGACCTATTCTCCTACGCCATTTGTTGACTTTGTCAACACGGCTATCGAATTATTGCATTTGCGAAGCAAATCTGCAGAGAATACTCGGGGTTCGATACCCGAGTATTCTCCTTTTCACCTTCGGTCATTCGATTCACCTATTCGGTGTCAATCATTCCTCCGCTTTGCACGCCGTCACCCGGTACAATACTGCCGGTACCACTTCCGGTGCCGGAACTTACAGCTCCGCCTCCTGCACCGCTGTCGGTGCTGCCGGTAGTTCCGCTGCCGGTACTACCGCCTGTATTTCCTGTACCGCTTGTGCCTCCTGTATTTCCTACGCTATTTTGTGCCGGCGCCTGAGTGCTTATTTCAGCATTTCCATCAGGCGATGGAGAAGCACTTGGGCTCTCGCTTGCTTCTTCAGGATTAGGGGTACTTTCAGCTTCAAAGTCCAGAAAATGATTATTACACGTTACCTTTGGCTGTGTTCCTTCTATAAAATATCCCTTTACTGACTTACAACCTGCTCTCGGCTTCATACCGCTTATTGAGCACACATTAGTTTCAACCACCGATGATGGTTTGCTTATAGTCTTATACGACTGATTTTCGCTTAGCTTATCAAACACTTTCTTCCATGCCGAGAGACACGGATTTCCGGTTATACCTGCCTTGGCAAGGTTTGAAGGTGTATCAAAACCGAACCAACACGCACCCACATAATACGGAGTGAAACCAACAAACCATTTATCAAAGTTATCATCTGTTGTACCGGTTTTTCCATATGTTGGCATTCCGGAATTAAGTTTAGCTTCCGTAGCAGTACCTATCGGCAGATTAACCGGGCCCGATAATAAATCTGCTGTTATATATGCAGCCGATTCACTTATTGCCTGCGATTCGTTTCGGTGATTTTCAAGAATGGTATTTCCGGCACCATCCGTCACCTTTGAATACGTGTAAGGCGTTATATATTTTCCGCTGTTTACGAATACGCCATACGCCGCCGCCATTTCCTTAACCGTAACGCCCTGAGTCAGTCCACCGAGCGCGAGTGACGGATAGTTCTGATCCTTTTCTTGTATCGTTGAGATATGGAACTTGTTCTTTAGATATCCGTACGAATTTGACATGCCAACCTTCTCATGCATAATTTTTACGGCAGGAATATTTGAAGATCTTGCAATCGCGTCACGGACTGTCATCTCACCCTTATAGCCGCTGTATGAGTTTTTCGGTGTCCAGTTATCAATTGTGATTTGCTCGTCCTTTATTATATCTGTTTCAGTAATTTTACCCATGTCTATACCGGGGCCATATACAGAAAGAGGCTTTATTGATGATCCGGGCTGCCGCATTGCCTGTGTTGCCCTGTTCCAACCCCGGACATCGGTTTTCTTTCCGAGTCCGCCTATAATACCCTTTATCTGACCGGTATAAGGATCGGAAACGATCATAGCCGACTGGGCTTTGCCGCCTCCCGGGAAGTTACTTGTATCCTCGAATACCTCCTCCATTACGCCCTGAACATAGGGGTCAACGGTTGCATATATCTTAAAGCCTCCGTTATACACCTGCCGCGTTGCAAAATCTCTGGTATAGCTTTTCTCTTTCATAAGATCGTTTATAACTTCATCGACAACTGCGTCGGCGAAATATGATGTCGTTTCTGAGTCTCCGCCTTTATGAGTTGCTGCAAGCTCAAGAGGTGTTCCTACCGCCCTTTCATACTCGTCCTTTGTTATCTTTCCGAGCTCATACATCTTTTTAAGAACAGTATTTCTTTTTTCAATATTCTTCTCCGGATGCGCAATCGGATCGTATTCCGACGGATACTGCGTAATACCTGCAATTGACGCTGATTCCTGCAGATTCAGTTCAGATGCAGATTTTCCGAAATATAGCTGCGCTGCCGCTTCAACGCCGTTGCAGTTATTCGCAAAATAGACAATATTACAGTACATTGTAAGTATCTCATCTTTTGAAAGCTCTTTTTCAAGAGCTATTGCACGCATCATTTCCTTAACCTTTCTCGTTGGCTTGAAATCATCCTCTTGGGTTATATTCTTTATAACCTGCTGCGTTATTGTAGAACCGCCGTAGTTCGATGAACCGATACCGATCTTTGATCCGATATAGCCAAATGTGGCACCCAACGTACGCTTTATATCCACACCATGATGCTTATAGAATCTCTCATCTTCAATTGATACAATAGCGTCCTTGAAGCTCGGTGAAATTCTATTTGAGTCAACCCATATTCTATTAGAATCAGACTGCAGCTGTTCATACTCCTTTTCGTTCCCGTTGCTGTCAAAGTAATATATAATCGAATTATTATTGAGCGCAAGAGTTTGAATATTCATTTCCTTTATCTCACGCGAAACAGCCGCATACATTCCCACAAACATGCCGGAGCACACAACAAGCATAATCAGAATAAAGGCAAAAAAACCTATCAATATCCGCCGTCTGATCTTTTTATTTTTCTTTTTTGCACGCTTCTTTTGCTTTCTGTTTTTGATGTTTGGAGCTGCATTTGCAGGGCTCCTTCGGCGGCTGAGGTTCGGATCTTCCCCCATCACAGGATTATACGCCGTCCCGGGTGCGGCAGGCTGGATATGCCGTCTTTTACGGGCGCCTGCTGTACCGTTGCTTCTGCGGCGGCGTGCAGGTACGTTGTTTTCATTCATAGCTGAAAGCTCCGCCGTCTCACGGTCAAAAGCGTCCCAGTCAAAATTGTCACCAGAATAATTTCTGTTCCCTCTGCGTCTACTGTATTCGTCCGGCAAATTAATCCCCCTCCTTAATCAAACAAATTAAATAGGATATGATTTTCCGACATTTACTGCCTTAATCAACGTAGTGTTCAATCTGAATATACTTTATAGCATTCAAGTATATTCTGTATTATTATATAACAAATTTTCTTTTTTTTCAATACTTTTTGGTATGTTTTTTTGAAATAGTGGAAAAACTTCGGTATATTACAAACTTCAGGAGGTGTTTATCATGATGAAAAACTCTAAAATATTGAGGTATATTCTCATTTCAGCCTCATATGTATTTCTTACGGCGGTGTTTTTTCTCGGCGGATACTATACGGGCTTTAAAAGCGGCGGAAGTATTATAAACGAAAGTGCGGCGGAAGCCATTGTCCCTGCCGCAGCAGCACCGGTCGCTGAAACGAATCTACCCCAGCAGTATCGTGTTATACTTGAGGACAGTGAACTGAGATTATATTCGGACGAGAATGGAATAAGCCGGCTCATATCAAGCAAGGAGATAAGCGAGAACTCCTTTCCCACTCGCGATGTTGCCGTTTTAAAGGAGGGAGTGACTTTTAACCGCACACAAGACGCTTTGACCTTTATGGAAAACTTTCTTTCATAAATACAGGTATATATGAATTATCTGTTAATATTGCAAACCTGCAAAAACAAAAGAAATTCGATTTATTTTTTAGTATTTTAAAGCTTTTATGTGATTTTATCCTATTTTTGAGGGTTGAAAAATTACCACAAAATGGCGATAATATAATTTATTAGCACTCAATGTCGTTGAGTGCTAATAAATTGACATTAGCATGATACGGTATATGCCGTTTATAATTATACGAGGAGGTAATGTTATTATGACGATCAAACCATTGGCAGACAGAGTAGTAATTAAAATGCTCGAGGCAGAGGAAACGACCAAGAGTGGGATTATTCTCTCATCAAAATCACAGGAAAAGCCGCAGGTTGCGGAGGTTTTAGCTGTAGGACCGGGCGCTGTTGTTGACGGCAAAACAGTTCCTGTGGAGGTAGCAGTAGGCGATAAGGTTCTCACCTCACGCTATGCGGGTACAGAGGTAAAGATTGATGGTGAAGAATATAAAATCGTAAATCAGGACGACATTTTAGCAAAGGTTATTGACTAATCCAAAAGGGAGGAAAATATCATGGCAAAACAGATTAAATACGGACAGGATGCGCGACATGCGCTTGAAGCAGGCATAAATCAGCTGGCGGATACAGTAAAAATCACACTCGGACCCAAGGGCAGAAACGTAGTTCTCGGTAAAAAGTTCGGCTCCCCCCTAATCACCAACGATGGTGTTACAATCGCAAAGGAAATTGAGCTTGAGGATGCTTTTGAGAACATGGGTGCGCAGCTCGTTAAAGAGGTTGCCACAAAGACAAACGACGTTGCCGGCGACGGTACAACAACAGCTACACTTCTCGGTCAGGCACTCGTAAGAGAAGGTCTTAAAAACGTAGCGTCAGGCGCTAATCCGATGATAGTGAAAAAAGGTATCAAAAAGGCTGTTGATACAGCTGTAAAGAATCTGCTTGAATCAGCGCAGACTGTAAACGGCAGAAACGACATTGCAAGAGTTGCGGCAGTTTCAGCAGCGAATGATGAGATCGGCGAACTTATTGCAGAGGCAATGGAAAAGGTTACATCAGACGGTGTGATCACAGTTGAAGAATCAAAGACAGCCGAAACATACTCAGAGATAGTTGAAGGTATGCAGTTTGACCGCGGTTACATCACACCGTATATGGTAACAGATACTGACAAGATGGAAGCTGTTCTTGATGATCCGTACATCTTAATTACAGACAAAAAGATTTCAAACATACAGGAAATTCTTCCGATTCTTGAGCAAGTTGTCCAGGCGGGCAAGAAGATGGTAATCATCGCAGAGGACGTCGAGGGGGAGGCTCTTTCAACACTTATCCTCAATAAGCTCAGAGGAACCTTCACCTGTGTTCCTGTCAAGGCACCGGGATTTGGCGACAGAAGAAAGGCAATGCTTCAGGATATCGCAATATTGACAGGCGGTCAGGTTATCACAGAAGAGGTAGGACTCGAGCTTAAGGACGCTGACGTTTCAATGCTCGGTCAGGCAAAACAGGTCAAGATTTCAAAGGAGCTTACAATCATTGTTGACGGTGCAGGCGAAAAGGAAGCTATTGCGGACCGCGTAAAGGTTATTAAGTCAGAAATTGACGCGTCAACCTCAGACTTTGACCGCGAGAAGCTTCAGGAAAGACTTGCAAAGCTCGCAGGCGGCGTTGCTGTTATCCGTGTTGGTGCTGCAACAGAAACAGAAATGAAGGAAATGAAGCTCAGAATTGAGGATGCGCTTGCAGCTACAAAGGCTGCGGTTGAGGAAGGTATTATCGCAGGCGGCGGTACTGCATACCTCGATGTTATCCCGAAGGTTGCAGCTCTCTTAGAGAACGCTGAGGGCGACGAGAAGACAGGTATTCAGATAGTATTAAAGGCACTTGAGGAGCCGGCATGGCAGATTGCTAAAAATGCAGGTCTTGAGGGTGCAGTAATCGTTGATAAGGTTAGATCACTCCCCGCAGGAGAAGGATACAACGCTCTTACAAACGAATACGGTAACATGATAGAAATGGGTATTGTTGACCCTGTCAAGGTTACAAGAAGCGCTCTTGAGAACGCGGCGTCGGTTGCATCAATGGTTCTCACAACAGAGAGTCTTGTAGCAGATAAGCCTGAACCGGCTCCGGCAGCTCCGGCTATGGATCCGTCAATGGGCGGAATGTATTAATACTTCACCAAGGTTGAGGAGTATATTAAAAAACTGCTGTTTTGAATAAGAAAATGAGGTAAGAGTCCCAACCTTATGGTTAGGATTCTTACCTCATTATATTAGCAAAAAATCAATCTGTAAATACAACCACACTTAGCGGTTTCATGGTGTCAAGACCATCCCATACAAATATCTTTACCGTTCCGGTTTCCGGTTTCGCGAATTCCTCGCTGAGTTCCGCGTCACCATTTACATCTTTTATACTGATACTCGTCAGTTTACCATCAGCATCATAGCTCGCGATAATGAGCTTCGCGGGAATATCGCTGCCATTAAGACTTATTTTCAGAATGCTGTCATTTTCAAAATATGCTGATTTTATTACATAGTCATATTCTGACGGTGCATCCGTAGGAACAGCTGTCGGTACATCTGTAGCAGGCGGTTCTGTCGGCGCATCCGTGGGAGGTGCGGTCGGTGTAACTGTCGGGGTCTCAACTGTCTTGCTGTAGGTCGCGGTCAGATCCGCCGCATTACCTAAATATTTATGACCGGAATCTCCATCATATGGGTCCTGAACATACAGCACATAAATTTTATGAGTTCCGTTTATGCCGCTGATGTTTTTAAGATCAAGCTCATTATTACCTGTGGTAATAATCTGGTTTACAATCTCTGTTCCTGCAGGACTGTCAACATGAATTGATACATATGTATTATCATATCTTACCGATTTCATGTTAAGCATAAGCGCCTTTAATCCGTCAAAATCAAAGTCCTCAACCGCGTATCCTATTTTTACACCATTTCTGTTATAAATATATCCGATGCTATAGCCGTCACCGTCTGCCTTTGGTGCGGAGCCGTTATCACTTGCGTAGAATTCAGTTACATCCGTTGCCTTATATACTTTGTCGCCTTCTACAATATTTGTGCCGAAATTGGTGATTGTATATGTCTTGCCTGCCTCGACTGCAAATGTTGCAAGATTTCTGTCTGTGTTAAGTGTCACTTCAACTGCATTTCCATTTTCATCCGTAATTGTTACTTCAGACATATACTTTGAACGAACACTGATGTCCTTTGTTTCTGTAGCATGTATTTTAGCCTCAGTCGGCTTTGCATCGTTCCATGAAAGGTCAACTGTTGCTCCCTCTCGTGTCTTGAAGCCTTTGAATGAACCGTCCTTCCATTGCTCCGGAAGCGCTGGGAGAAGCGTTATTGCTCCGTCATGACTCTGAATAAGCATTTCGATCATTCCGGCTGTCGCGCCGTAGTTACCGTCTATCTGGAAATTCGGATGCTGATCGAACAGGTTCGGAGATGTTCTTGTTGTAAAAAGCTGTTCAAGCATTGTTGAAGCCGCGTTTCCGTCAAGTGCCCTCGCGTTAAGTCCTATTCTCCACGCAAGCCCCCAGCCCTGACCGCTTCCTGTGCTTCTTGCTGAAACAGACTTCTGGTACGCCTTAAATATCTTCTGCTCGTTTTCATCCTCGCTGTAACCGCTTAAATGCGTTCCAGGGAATATCTCCCACAAATGTGAGCAGTGACGGTGATTTGTCGTATTGCTTGCGCCGTGGTCATAAACATTTATTGTCTCACCTGTAAACGGATTTGTAACCGTCCACTGCCCGCTGTCTCTTTTTGAAATATCAAAGCTTACATCTCCGCGCGCCCATTCTTTTATAAGTCCCGCACTGTCAATTAAGTTCGGAGCAATTTTGCCTTGCTCATCGCCCAAATAATCAGAAGGCATCTGCGCGTCAATCTTTGAAAGTAAGTCTGCGTTTTCCTCAGTCTTGCCTAATATTTCGCTTGATTGACGAACCATATCATAAAGGTTTCTTACAAGCTGCGTATCCATTGCCGGTCCCGGCTGAACACCGCCCTGTTCTGGTGAGCATGACGCTGCGGTTACTAAATAACCTGTAACAGGATCAATAACTAAGAACTGAGTAAAGAACTTAGCCGCGCCGACCATATACGGATAGATCTCGGCAAGATATTCCTTGTCTCTGTTATACAGATAATACTGCCATGCGTGGTCGAGAAGCCATGCACCGCCTGTAGGCCAAAGTCCCGCTGTCGCATTATCTATCGGCTGGGTTCCTCGCCATAAATCATAATTGTGGTGCATTACCCACGGGTCGCCCGGCTGATATGTGTCATCTCCGCGCTCGTTATATATGCCGTACTGATAAGCTGCGGTGATTGAACCGCTCTGCGCCAACTCATCAAATGTATCAATAAATGGTCTTTCGCTATCGCCTATGTTAAGAGGCTGAGCTGCCCAGTAGTTCATTTCAGTATTTATATTAATTGTATATTTTCCGTTCCATGAAGCCGAAAACGCCGCATTCCATTTACCGGTAAGATTCAATGGCTGGCTTTCAGGGATATCAATTTCTCCTGAACCACTTGCCGCTCTTCCATCACGTGAACCGCTTATAATAAGATACTTGCCGTAGTTAAATTCAAGCGCCGCAAGCTGATTGTCGCCCTCAGAATAAGTGGTATACACACCTGCTTTGTTGGCGTCAGAAGTTTTTGAGCTTGCGCCCGTCAGGAAGCCTGATTTACCGTTTATCGGCTTGCGCACACGTTCTTCAGTAGGCGTTTTACTGTAGTCTTTTCCGCCCGTGTTTGAAAGACTAAGCTCTGTTTTTGAAAACTGCTCTGTAAAGTCCGCTAAATGGCGCGATTTGATTTGCTCATATGTCTTTGACTTTACATTATTCATATAATATTCACAGTCACGGGCAGGCTTCGCGTTATCAAGAGTCAGATAATCAACGTAATTTGTTGCGCCCACGACATAAATATTTGCGCTCTTTCCGCCTTTTACTGTAACCGTTGAATTGTCAGACGATACAGAGAACGCGCCTTCACCATCAAGAAGCATACGCGCCTCAAAATTGATCACGTTTATCTGCGCGATATTTCTGTCCTTATTTCCGTTTGTTACAGCTGCTCGGAGTTTAACTTCCTTATCACTTATCTTTTCATATGAATAATAACCATTGGTCATATGATATGTATGAAGCTGCGCGGAGAAATCAAGATCAGCGTTAGATTCAAGATGTGTTACAACAACCTGATCGGGATAGCTTGCGAAGCTCTCGCGCTTGTAATGGTTGCCGTCTAAGTCATACTCAACCGTTACAACTCCGGTGTTCATATCAAGGCTCTTTGTGTAATTTGAAGCTTTCGCGCTGTCATGATTGAAGTTTAGGAATACCTCAACAAAGGACTTGTACGCTCTTTGCTTTGTAGGAGTACCTAAAAATGTCTCCTCAACCATCTTTTCCATGCTCCAACGCTTCTGAACAGCTTCGTTATTAGCGGAATTGTCAATATTTAACGCCTGGTTTGCAATACTCTTATTTGCAAATTCCGGATATTTTGTTCTGAATGTCTCATCGCCTACTACAACATCCGCCGCTCCTATCTCTGCCGGATCGTCATTTTCGTCAGCGCCTCTGAAATACCGCCAACTTTCCGCGTCGCTGCCGCCGGTCTGGTCTTTTGTCAGAATTTTACCGCTAACCTCATAGGCTTTTTTCATAGTATCAATTACGTTACCCTGCTCGTCAACCAATGTGCCGTAAGGCGAACCGTCCCAGCAGGTGTCCTCATTGATCTGGATAACCTCGTTATTAATTCCGCCGGCAACCATTCCAGCCATTCTTCCGTTTCCTATTGGATAGAAATTAGTCCATACAAACTCAGAATAATCCCAGCTTTGGTATGTTTCTCCCGGCTTTGCATAAGGACTTTGAATATTAAGCGGGTCAGCGGACTTTGCCGCATTCGGATCAACATCTTGCACGGTCTGATACTTACCTGTTTCAGCAAGAACTTCTTCAATGGTTCTATCCGTCCACATAACTGTTTCCGGATCAAACTGCGCTGCCGCGTCCGCCCCTGCCGTTATGGATGGTATAAGATTTGCGGATAGGCACAAAGCGGATGCCGCGCTTATAAATTTCTTCATTTCTTTCATTTAATTCTCCTCCGCCTTATAAATTTATAATATTATTATAGCGTATATCACGAACAAAAAACAGTGCCACGTGTCATATTTTTTTTGATACCAGATGTTTTTATTGCAAACAAAGAAATATAATGGTATAATAAGGCTAAGTCACATTGATATGAGAAAGGATGGTTATTATGTATATAGAACTTGATAAAAAACGCGGGAAAGCATTGTATCTGCAATTGTATGAAGCCATTTCGGAAGATATTATCATGGGAAGACTTCGCAACGGAGTCCGCCTCCCTTCCCGCCGTGATCTGGCAAATCAGCTTAGTGTATCACAGAATACGGTAGACGGTGCATATAAGATGCTGCTTGACACAGGATATGTAATCTCAGTTCCGCGCCAGGGATATATCGTATCGTTTAAAGCCTCCGTATATGACAGAGATATACCGTGGGAGATAAATGCTCCGGAAGAGGTTGTTTTCAGTCCAAACGGAATTGACATTTCCCATATCAACCGCGCATCATATGCAAAGCTGTTAAAAGATACTGCTTATAATGATGATATTTTTTCTTATGTTGATAAAAGCGGTGAAATTGCCCTCAGAAGCGCAATTTCTAAATATCTATACTCATTCAGAGGTATTAAATGTTCACCCGACCGTATAATCGTTGGAGCCGGCGCAGAATATCTGCTCTCATCGCTTGCTGTACTTTTTCCGCCTGATATATCCATTATCATGGAAAATCCATGTGACACGCATTTCTACAGAGGTCTCGCCGCGTACAGAAACAGAGTTATCACACTTCCTTTAAATATTGATGAATTTGATATGGACGCGCTTTATTCATCAGATGGTAAGATATTATTCATTGAGCCCGACGCGCGTTTTCCGAGAAGCTCATCACTTAATGAAAAAATGCGTCAGGAAATTTTAGACTGGGCCAATGCGGAGAATGGACGATATATAATTGAAAACTGCTGCGATTCTGAAATTCAATGGGATTTACATAAAACCATCCACAGCATGGATAACAACAATAAAGTGATATACCTCGGGAGTTTTTCGCGGTCTTTCTGTCCCGCGGTAAAAACATCATACATGGTTCTGCCGCCGGATCTTCTAGCGTTATGGAAACGAGGCCATGTCTATTATTATGCGCTTACTTCAAAAACGGAACAGCTTGCGCTTGCGGAATTTATTAATAAAGGATATTTTACAAAGCATTATAAGGCTATGCGAAAAACATATAAAGAAAAACGTATGTACCTCACAGAATGTCTTACTAATGCTTTCGGAGACAATTTCATTCTGCGCGGCATTTCTGGGAGTACCTATATCAGTGCAGAGGTGAGCAGTATGACAGCAGATGAAATCAAAAAAGCAGCCCGCCTGAATGGTGTAAAACTGCTTTCGATGAATTCGTATAATATAAATAAGGATACTTATCCGATAGACAATGACCGACTTGTAATCGGATTCGGCGATTTGACGCGCGAAAAAATCAACCTCGGGGCACGGCTTATTCAAATAAAATGAGAGATCAAATCATTCTCCCGTGGTGGGGATCGCTCATTCCCTTAAATAAATTGGTAAAAAAACGGCAAGATTCACATGAAACTTGTCGTTTTTTTATTTCTTCACTATTATTCACTTTTCATATATTATTTCGGGATTGCAACATTTGCAAGCGGCGAATAGTTTCCGTCCCACAAGAATGCACGAATCTCTGCGCCTATGTTATCAAGTGCACCGATTTCAAGTGGCTTTGTTTCTCCCGCGCCGATTGTTTCAGAAACATATTTTACTGAAACAAGCTTGCCATATTCGTCATATGCCGCGCTGATAATAATAACCGTCATTTCGTCTGCACCGTCATTTTTGAATGTAACAGTCGCATTGCCCGTGCTGTCAACCTTAAATTTGCCATCGTCAGATGGCGGCTCTTCACCGGTTACCTTCACCGTTACGGTGACCGGCTCAACTTCCATATAGTTAGTCTCCCCGGATGCCGATACTGTGATCACCGCGTCTCCCCTTGTGTCACCTGCGGAGATCTCTAGTGTATGACCTTCCACGGAAACTGCCGCGACGGACTCATTATCAGAGATCGCATTCAGCGCTCCATCGCCTGTATAGGTGATAACAGCCGTATCTGCCTGCTTGCCTTGATTCAGGTCAAATGTGAATGAGCTCGGCTCTACGCTCAGCACTGCAGCGGCTTTAGTAATTTCAAATTCCTTTGCGGCAGATCTGGTATAGTTTCCATTAAATACGAGCTTCGCTGTGGCGGTACCCACATCCACGTTATCCGAATACATGAGTGTATAATCTGATCCCTCTGCCAGTTCTATACCTTTGAACATTACTTCCACTGAGGGGTTAATGGGCGATCCCGTATAGGTGACAGGAGCAATATCGAGAATCTTCACGCGCTCACCATCAACAGGCAATACTTCAAAGGTAATGATCTCCGTTTCTGTGGAAACTTCATTCTGCCATGGATAATTCGCGATCTTTTTGACACCGACTTGATATACACCCGCATCCCTGGCCACTACATTACCTATTTCATCCAGCGAACAACCGTCTGTAATCGGAGTAAACTCATACCCATCAGTTGCCAAAATACCGCTTTGCAGATGTCCGTTATATTCCAGACTGACGCCTGACGGAGTGTTTTCCACTGCATATTCCGTTTCGCCCTGAACCTCTACAACGACCGTGGATTCCACCGCGTTATAATTCTGTCCCTGCGGTGCTGACAGCGTTAACTGTGTGATACCGGGACCTACGCCCTGAACTGTTAACATGCTGCCGTCTATCCGTGCTGTCGCTACCTGTTCGTCCTCTGATATCACGGTAAGACTCTGCATATTGTCTCCGCTGTATATAATGCGTATGGACACAGAATCTTTATCATCCTTTAAGGAGATACTGGTCCTTTCAACCGACAAAATAGCTTCAGCGTGGTCGATAGAATAGGAGATTTCCTTATCCTGTGCAGTTCCGTCCTCCCAGAGAAAGCCATCCAAGATACTGGCAGTCGCAACATAGGTTCCGGCATCCGTCGCTGTATTGCCGGTAATTGTATAATGACCGTTTGCAGATGCCGGAACGCCAGTCTGGACGCGGCCGTTATAGCGGAGTCCGGATACAGCCTTCGGAGTCTGCACCTGTCCATAGCCGTCAATAATCTTAAATGTACCGGAAAGGAAGCCGAGATAATCGTTGATGCCATCAATATAGATTTTAGCCGTACCAACTGCGTTGTTGTCCTCATAGCGTATCACATAATCTTGACCTGGCGTCAGAATTGAACTGTCATAACTCACCTGCGGTATCGGCATAATCTCATTTTTGTCATATGCCTGCGCGGGAATGGCGCCCATAAATCCATGCTCTTCCAGGTTGTAGTAAATACGGAATGGCACTGAACGCGTTCCGCTGCAGCGGTTGATACCCGTAATCGTCATGTAGGCAGTTCCCGCATTGACATTGTCTCTATATGTGACAACATAATCTCCCTGCTGCGATTCGGTATTCGGAGCCTGCACAAGGACAGTTCCATCCGGAGCTGTGACCTTGATTTCCGGAACTATGGCTGAGCCTGTATAATACTGGCTTCCCGCCTCGTCAATGCCGATGATATCAATGTCGCAGTTATACAGGAAATACTCAGTGTTTCCGTACTCCGCCACCAGTTTTTCTATCGCCGCTGCAGCATCAATGGCGCCGGCGCTGCCTGTGGCATTGCCACGATAATTCGGCTTTCCTACCATGGAATGTGCCGTTGAC
>JAFLUC010000025.1 GCA_022509005.1 Oscillospiraceae bacterium
CTATCACAGAAAGCTGTATTAGTCTATATTTACAGAAAACTTTTCACAGTCTCAACTCAAAAGAAAAACCGCATGAATGCAGTGTTCATGCGGTTTGTAGATATTCGAATGATTATCTCTTTGATAATTGTAAATCCCGTAACCATGCCACTTTGAACATCTAATGTTTGAAACGTGTTAGAAGTTCAAAGCTTGTTTAATTCCGCTTTTAACTTTTCAAATTCTATGTGTGAATATACTTGTTCACCAATACCTTTACCACTATGACCTTGTATTTTGCGCCGCATAGCTTCATCAAGTTGCTTTTCATGCCACATGGTAGTGAATGTGTGCCGGGTGTCATCCGGCGTATGCTCTTTGGTTATACCCTTATCATTCGTATATTGAAGTATTCCCATATCCTGTAATAACGGTGTCCAATAGCTATCGACATACTGTGCGTGGTTTGTATCGAATCTGAAGTTTCTACCATTCAACTGTGTTATTAAGTATTCAGTACCTTTATCATGCCATTGTTTGAAGAATGGATATACTTTTTCATGTATCGGAACTTTACGAACCGCATTATCATTTTTACCTTTATCAATATAAAAGGATCGTTCTTCAAGGTTTACACGATCACGCTTGACATTAAATAATTCACCCGGTCTAACGCCTGAATATATCAACATGAGTATTAACCGCACATATATATTATCAGGCTTTTCAGACCAATTCCAAAGAACCTTTATTTCATCATCTGTAAATCGGTAATGTTTATCGCTCTTGGTCGGTTTTCCTATATCTAAAAATTCAACCTTGTGGTGATCTTTTCCGATAATATCATTCAATACCGCATAATCAAATACTTGGCTTAACATTATTTTTAGCTTCTTCAGTGTGGGGTAATTCTTACCTGAATTATCCACAACAGACTGTAAATGAAGTAGCTTAATATCTATCATTTTCAAGTCTTTTATCCTATCACAGAGCTTGTAAGAAGCCTTATACCCATTAATATTTGAACGACTGATATTTTCAAATTTACGTTCAGACCATTTCTCATATACTTCCGCAAAGGTCATTTTGGATTGTAAACTATAAGGATTTTTATTGTACTCAGCGAGTGCAATCAATCCTTCTTCTCTTGTTTCATAATATCCAATAATGGTATATAGCCTTTTTGCGTCAGAATCATAACCTGTTGTTTTTTGTGCAACGTAGGGTTTTCTTCTATTGCCGGATAACTTATATACCGAACCGAATCCATTCGGTAATTTCATAAAAATACACTCCTTTTCTTGATTTAGGTATTGAAATTAGAGTGTTTTTATGATAAAATAATTCTTGGGTTAGATGTTATTTTATCATAAGTAACACTCTTTATATCTCCGGCTGTTGGCGCAGTCGGGGATTTTTTTATTGTTCAAGTCTTAAGATATCGTTATAAAAAATTAATACGGTATTATCCAATTGTTCAACCAATAAATCCCTGTTTCGCTCCAACGCAGGTTGAATATCATCCATAGTTTCTGAGCTCTCAACAGTTTGCTTATATGAAGCAACTAGAACATCTATTTCGTCTTGCCTTATTTTCAAATCTGATAATTCTTTATCGGTTAATTTTTTTGGTTCTACACCTTGCCGCTCACAGGCTTTTTTAGCATATTCTATACGCTGCTCTTGAGTGGAGGCATTTAAAGCTTTATTCATTAAATCGGGGACACTTTCGTTTGAATTGTATGTATCGTTGATATTGGCGCTCGTTGCTGTTGGTGTTGGTGACGGCGAAGGTTCATGTTCGCTGCCGCACCCGGCAAGAGTTAGCAGTGATAATACCACTAACACAACTAATAATGTTTTTCTCATAATATCATCCTTTCTTTTTATATGTAAGGAGTATATTACTCCTTGTTTTGCTTTATATAGTCAGTGAAATTATTATACACCCGCCTTTCCAATGGACTTGTCAAGAACTTATTTCTTTTGTACAGCTCTCTCATACGATTAGCTCGTAGCTCTGCTGCTTGGTAGCTTATTTCACAAGCCTCTTTTATTTCTTCCGGTGTGTGCAAGTCCAATCCCAAAAGCACACACGCCGGAGCTAACAAGCGGCTTGCGAAAATATCTGCTTCTGTTTCAATCTGCGGCTTATCGGTATTGATAGTTCGTGCATGGTGCCCGCCTTTGAGAGGGTGTCCTAAAAATATATGACCTAATTCATGGGCTATTGTGAACCGTGCTCGTTCTTTCGACATTGTATCATCATAAATAATATACCACTTATCACCTCTCAAAACGCTTGTGCCTATTTCGCCGTTGGTCAGTTTTTGTACAATGCTGTTTTTTAATATTTTTATTCCTGCACCGGTAGCAATTGAAATAACATTAATTGGCAGGGAATTTATATTATAATCAATTAAAACCTGCCATGCGCTATCGCGTGCGTATTTATATCGTCCATATGATTCATACGACTTATTCATTAAATCACCTCGGGAATATCATTCCCTAAGTGAAATTTAATATTTTAGAAATTACAGGTCATCATCGCTCGTAACACCTGGTGCATTTTCTAATATGTCTAACTCTTCGGCTGACATCTCTATAATCTGTGGCGGAGTGTGATTTTCGCTTCTTGCAGCACGCCAAACATATCTTGGCTCATTATCAATATCCAACATTTTGTTTATTGCCGGCTGCATATCAGGGTGTTCTCGGTATGCGGTTATCAGTTTTTTATCAGAGTCATTCCATAACTGTCTTCGAAGCCCAAGAAGTTCGTTAGCATCGGCGTCAAGAATTTTAAGAATTTCTGAAAACATAAAGAAGTCAGGCTCGCGTTTATCCTTTTCCCAATAGTTTAATCTTGTAGGAGTTATATTTAAAAGTTCCGCAAGCTTTTTTTGAGAAAGTCCTTTCTTTTCACGAGCAGCAACTAATCTTTTTCCAAATCCATCCATAACACTACCTCCTATATTCAATATACACCATTTATTATCATTTGTCAATATAAAATTATCAAAATGATAATTTTTCCCCAAAAAGGTATTGACAAATAAGCAAAAGGGTAATATAATATATCTATAATTAGCAAAATGCTAATACGCTTGAAAGTGGGGTGAGGCGGTGATTATTCCTATGATTTATCCGGAAGCCTTCATGACTTCTATAAAACCAAATACAGATGATAAGTTGACGGGAGAAAAACAAAAGAGCGTCCCGAATACGAAATCCGACGCTCTTGACGAAGGCACAATATCAAAAGATGCTATTCAGCCTGAAAACCGATAGACCGGCGAGGCTCTTCTGGATTTGGACGCTCAACGGCGCATAGCATAAAATTTAACTGGTTAATATGCTGAATAAGTTGAGCACGGGAACCATCAGGTAATAATCCGTAAAAGCAAATTAAACACGGATTTTTATATGATATTTGCCCTACGGTGAGCGTTATGGAATGCCCGAATGATGCTAATTGTAACCCAACATTTTTAGAATTATCGAGACAGCTTTCAAAAAGTTGGATTTCTTTTTTAAGATGTAAGTACACATCTCTGGCATTCGCGCTCCCGACTGGGGCTGCGTTTTCAACAGCACGAATCATATCGTTTACACTCATTACAATCACCTCCACGGTGATTATAGCACAAAAAGACAAAATTTGCAAGAAAATGATTAAAGATTGGAGGTGAACTTAAAAATGTTTAGAAATTTGGAAGCTGAACAGGCTCGTAGTGGACTGACAAATCAGCGAGTTGCTGACAAAATAGGAATTTCGCGTAGCTCATACGAACACAAAAAGAAAACAGGCAAGTTTTATTTGTCGGAAATTTTTAAGTTATGCGAATTGTTCAATTGTGAGTTCCTGTATTTATTTGCCAAAGATGCAGCATAATCAGGGATGAAAACAAATCAGCATAGGAGGTAGAGAAATATGGGAAGATGTGAATCAGCCAAGATTGTTAAGATAATTGAAGTGAAATTTGTAAAAGGATCAGGAGTAAAAAACGATCCGACACACGAAGTCACAGAGTACTGGACTTTAGACGGAGTAAAGATTGCAGAAATAGATGAATGGGCGAAGCTTAATTCAGAGCCGAAAAATGAGGATATTCCGGATTTAGTCAATGCTGAAAACAATTGCCGTAATCGGTTAATCGATTGTTGTTTCAATAATATTGAGGCAGAGCGAGCAAGATGCGGAATGACAGTAGAAGTTCTTACAAATCATTTGGGCGTAACAAGAAAAACATATTATAACTGGTGCAATAAAGGATCCATTCCAAGAGAAAAGCTTGAAAAAATGGCTGATCTTTTTGAGACAACAACAGACTATCTGTTAGGACATACAATAGTAAAATCAGCATAGGAGGAGGTGATACAAATGTCCGAAGTTAAAATACACAGCGTTCTGTCGGCGGATTACTCTAAGGAGTATAAGGATTTTGTATTTGAATACATAACAATGAAAAGACACAAAGACAAGGATGTCGAGACATTCGACGAAGATTTTCACGCCGCTTTATGTGCAGAACATGAAAGAGCTTTTAAGCACGGCTTTTTAACCGCAATAAAAATATTAGGCGGCAATTTTGAAGCATTTTTAACGAATATGTAAGTAAACTAAATGAAAGGAGTTTTGAAAAAATGTTTGCAAAGCGTATGAAAGAAGCTATGCAGAATAGCGGCATCAATCAGAAGCAGCTATGTGAAATTACCGGATTATCAAAATCCGGCATCAGTCAGTATTGTTCCGGCAAAAACAAGCCAGGCGAAGCTACACTAAAGCAGATTGCCAATGCGCTGAACGTATCGGTGGAATGGCTGATAGAAGACGATACACAGACCGGGAATATCTTACCCGTCAATAACCTTTCTCTTGAAGTAGCAGCAAAGCTCATGGGAGTGGGCAGGCAGTTTATAAGAGAGGGCTTAAAGAGAGGTACATTGCCTATAGGAACAGCAGTCAAGTTTCCTTCCGGTAAGTACAGATACTACATAAGCGTGAAGAAATTCACGGAGTTCACAGGAATCGAGGTGGCATAGATGGATATTGCTGATATTATTGAGAGCATCGCAATCAAGCTTGCTGAGGATGATTCTTTTTCAGAATTGGAACGTGATTTTGATACCAAATACATACCACAGAATGAGCCTTCGGAAATAGAAAATGATTTTTTACTTGTATGTTCAGATACATATGCAAGAGGCGTAAAAAACGGAATTAAAGCAGGTGTGAAGATGGTATTTGATTTGATGAGGCTATGTTAAGTAAGGAGTGTAACAATGATAAGTAGTATCGGTTTTCAAACACTGGCGATTCATGCCAGCATGATAATTACATTCGCGGCGGTCGTTGTCCGGCGACAAAAGCGCGAGCGTGAGGCGGCAGAGACCCGTGAGATGCATAAGGCGGCATATGATGCCGAAATTGAACAAGTCGGAGAACGTGTTAAGCGTCAGATGATGGCTGCAGTGGCAGTAAACGCGCCGTTACAGATACCGTTGCAAAATAAGGCTCGACAGCGATGGATTCCCGGACGAAAGGGAATGAGCATTACCGAGGCTGAGTTTAAAATTCTATGCGGAGGTGAGAGCGGAAAAAATAAAAATGCGCCCTTATATAAGAGCGCAAACGGCATACTATGATATACCCAAACTAACAATTATAGTATATCATAGTATGCCGGAAAATTCAAGGACTAATTTTAGAAAATCGAAAACGTTTTCGAATTTGGAGGTAATAATGATTAAAATTAATGGATTTCAGCTTGAAAACGTCAAGCGAATAAAGGCAGTTGAGGTTCATCCCAATGAAAACGGGCTTACAGTAGTAGGCGGCAAGAACAATCAGGGCAAAACCTCAATATTAGATTCAATAGCATGGGCGTTGGGCGGCGATAAGTTTAAGCCGTCACAGGCAGCGCGTGACGGATCTGCCATACCGCCGTTTTTGCACATTGAATTATCAAACGGGCTTATTGTAGAGCGTAAGGGCAAAAACAGCTCATTGAAGGTAATAGATCCGAATGGCAACAAGGGCGGACAGCAGCTTCTTAATGAGTTTATAGAAACGCTTGCTCTTGATTTACCTAAGTTTATGAATGCATCCGGTAAGGAAAAAGCGAATATTCTGCTGAAAATAATTGGGGTAGGCGATCAGTTGTATGAGCTTGATCGACAAGAACAGGACGTATACAACCGCCGTCATGCAATAGGTCAGATTGCAGATCAGAAGCTCAAATATGCGCAGGAGATGCAGCAGTATCAAGGAGTGCCTGAAGAACCCGTGTCAATTACAGAGCTTATCAAACAGCAGCAAGATATACTTGCGCGGAACGGTGAAAATAAGCGAAAGCGTGAGCTTGCCGATACATACAGAGCAGAGGTAGAAAAATACACCGTGATAATGGCTGAAACAAAGCTCAAACTGGATGCAGCTATGGAAAATCTTAGGATTGCTGAAAAGGATGCCGCAGATTTGCATGATGAAAGCACCGCAGAGCTTGAAAGGAGCATTGCAGATATAGAGAGTATCAATATTAAAGTCAGAGCCAATCTTGACCGCGAGAAAGCGTTTGAAGATGCAGAACATTACAAAAATCAGTACAATGACCTTACATCTCAGATAAACGATATACGTACAAAGCGTACAAATCTGCTGAATAACACGGATTTGCCGCTTAAAGGGTTATCTGTGAGCGATGGAGAGCTGTTGTATAACGGGCACAACTGGGATAACATGAGCAGTTCAGAACAGCTGAGAGTATCAACAGCAATAGTTCGCAAGCTTAATCCGAATTGTGGATTTGTGCTGATAGACAAGCTTGAGCAGATGGATATTGATACATTGAATGAATTTGGCGCATGGCTTGAATCGGAAAATTTACAGGCGATTGCAACAAGGGTAAGTACCGGATCAGAATGCGCGATTATAATAGAGGATGGTTACGGGCGCGAAACCCCGGAACCGCCAACACAGAAAAAATGGAAAGCAGGTGAATTTTAATGAGAATAACAACGGGTATAATTCGTTCAGCCAAAAAGGTTGTGATTTATGGTCCTGAGGGTATAGGAAAGTCAACATTTGCGAGTTTCTTTCCGAAAGCATTGTTTATTGATGCAGAAGGATCTACAAAAACTATGGATGTATCAAGGCTTCCGAAGCCTACATCATGGACTATGCTGTTTGATGAAATACGGTATATTCTTGCCAATCCTGATGTTTGCACAACACTTATAATAGATACAATAGACTGGGCTGAACGTCTTTGTATTGAAAATGTATGTGCAAAGCACAACAAAAAAGGCATAGAAGATTTTGGGTATGGCAACGGGTATGTATATGAGCAAGAAGAGTTTGGAAAGCTGCTCAACATACTTGATGAGGTCATTGAATGTGGAATCAACATAGTGCTTACTGCTCATGCACAGCTGCGAAAGTTTGAACAGCCTGATGAAACAGGTGCTTATGACAGATGGGAGCTGAAGCTTGGCAAAAAGACCGGCTCTTTAATTTCTCCTCTTGTAAAAGAGTGGGCAGACATGGTTTTATTTGCAAACTATCAGACATTTGCAGTAGCCGCAGACGATAAAGGGAAGAAGTTCAAGGCGCAGGGCGGGAAGCGCGTAATGTACACGTCGCATCATCCGTGTTGGGATGCAAAGAACAGGGACGGTCTTTCTGAAATACTGCCGTTTGAGTATGCGGCAATACAGCATTTGATTCCTAAGGATCGTGTGATATCGGGCATACATAATACAGAGCCGAACGATACGCCTATGGTTGAAGTATCAACGGGGAAACAGTCAGCAGACGAAACGCACATACTTGTGACAGAGGATATAGCAAAAGAAATATCAGATAATTCGTCGGATGGGTTTATAGATCTTAGCGGTACAGAAACACCATTTGATAATGAACCGTTATATTCTCCGGGGCTTCCGAAAGCACTAACAGATTTAATGTCGGCAAATGGTGTAACAGAAGCCGAAATTAAGAAGGTTGTAGCCTTAAAAGGCTATTACACAGAAGATACGCCAATACAAAACTATGATCCCGGTTTTATGAATGGCGTACTTATAGGGGCTTGGAATCAGGTAAAAAACATGGTAATGCAGCAGAGAAATGACAATTTGTCATTCTAAAAATTGAAAGGAGAAAAAAACAATGGCATTAAACAATATCGATAGAGAATTAGGCTGGGATGATGAAATAGAAAAGGATAGCAGTGATTTTGTCATACTGCCGGAAGGTGATTACAATTTTACCGTGACCGGATTTGAAAGAGGGAGACATAACGGCTCTGATAAGCTGCCGGCATGTAACAAAGCGATTTTGTCAATAAAGCTTGAAGGCGCAGCTGGAACCACCACAATAAAACACAATCTGTTCCTGCACAGCAAGTGCGAGGGTATGTTGTGTGCATTCTTTACAAGTATAGGACAGCGCAAAAAGGGCGAAAAGCTCCGTATGAATTGGACTACAGTAACAGGTTCACGCGGCAGGTGTAAGGTCGGCATACATGAGTATCAGGGACGTGATGGAGATACAAAAAAATCAAATCAGATAACGCGATTCTATGAACCGGAAGAACAGTCGTCTTTTAATACGGCAAAATCCTTTACACCCGGCAATTTCTAATGGGGTGATATGCAATGGAATTACGACCATATCAGAATGAGGCAAAGGATGCTGTATTCAATGAATGGAGTAACGGGCGGCAAAAAACGCTGCTCGTACTCCCGACCGGATGCGGAAAAACTATTGTTTTTGCCAAAATAACAGAGCAATGCGTAAATCAGGGCGAGCGCGTACTTATCCTTGCGCACCGCGGGGAACTGCTTGAACAGGCATCCGATAAACTATACAAAGTAACCGGACTTAGAACGGCAATAGAAAAGGCGGAATCAACATGCATAAACAGTTGGTACCGGGTTACGGTCGGTTCAGTACAGACGCTTATGCGCGAAAAGAGACTCAATAGGTTTGATCGAGATCATTTTGACACTATAATCATAGATGAAGCTCATCACTGCATATCTGACAGTTATCAGAAAATATTAGATTATTTTGATAATGCAAATGTGCTTGGAGTTACAGCGACCCCAGACAGAGGGGACATGAAAAATCTCGGCACGGTATTTGAAAGTCTTGCATATGAATACACATTACCTAAGGCTATTAAAGAGGGATATTTAAGCCCTATAAAGGCGCTTACAATCCCGCTGAAGCTTGATATAACAGCGGTTGCAACTCAGGCGGGAGATTACAAAGCAAACGATTTGGGGACCGCTCTGGATCCGTATTTATACCAAATAGCGGACGAAATGGCAAAAGTATGTATGAACAGAAAAACAGTCGTATTTCTGCCACTCGTAAAGACAAGTCAAAAATTCAGGGATATACTCAATGAAAAAGGTTTTTGCGCTGCAGAAGTCAATGGCGAGAGTGCGGATAGGACGCAGGTGCTTGATGATTTTGACAATGGAACATACAATGTTCTTTGTAACTCCATGCTTCTTACGGAAGGCTGGGACTGTCCATCAGTTGATTGTGTGGTGGTGCTGCGGCCGACAAAGGTTCGTAGTCTTTACAGTCAAATGGTAGGACGCGGAACAAGGCTTGCACCCGGAAAAGATTACCTGTTATTACTTGATTTTTTGTGGCAAACCGAAAAGCATGAGTTGTGCCGGCCGGCATGTCTTATATGCGAAAAAGAAGAAGTCGCTCAAAAAATGACAGAGAAAATCGAGAATGCCGGAATACCAATTGACATTGAAGAAGCAGAGCAGGAAGCTGAAAACGATGTTGTTTCGCAGCGCGAGGAGGCTTTAGCGCAAGCATTACAGGCAATGAAAGCCCGCAAACGAAAGCTTGTGGATCCACTACAGTTTGAAATGTCTATACAGGCAGAGGATTTGGCAGGGTATGTTCCGGCATTCGGCTGGGAGATGATGCCGCCTTCAGACAGGCAGCTACATACGCTTGAAAAGCTCGGTATTTTCCCTGATGAAATTGAATGTGCCGGGAAAGCTGCTAAAATCCTTGACAGGCTCGACAAACGCAGACGTGAAGGACTTACAACCCCAAAACAGATTCGTTTTTTGGAAAGCAGAGGTTTTCAGCATGTCGGCACATGGCAGTTTGAAACAGCACGGCATCTTATTGACCGTATAGCAGGAAATGGGTGGAGAATACCAAACGGAATTAATCCGGCAGAGTATATAGGAGCGTGATTATGAAAAACGAAAATTTAACAGAGTTACTTGAATACATAAATCCGGCCGAATGCGATTATCAAGAATGGGTTAATATTGGCATGGCTCTGAAGTATGAAGGATATAGCATAAGCGACTGGGAGCAGTGGAGCAGCAGGGACACAGCCCGTTATCACAAGGGCGAGTGCGCGAGTAAGTGGCAGACATTTAACGGCAGCTCATCACCGGTTACGGCCGGAACAATAGTTCAAATGGCTAAGAATGGCGGATGGCATCCTGCAAAAGAATCATACGAACTTGATTGGGATGCTGAGATAGGCGCTAAAGAAGATTATGTATTTATTGACAAGGACTGGATTGAGCATAAAGAGTTAAATATACCTTCAGAATGGAATCCGGTACAGCAGCTCATCACATACCTTGAAACGCTGTTTGAAGCGTCAGAAAATGTGGGTTATGTAACGCAGAGCTGGGCTAAAGAGAATAAGTATTTGCCATCTTCTGGGAACTATGACAGGACCGCAGGTCAGCTCATAGAGGAACTTAATAAATGCAATGGCGATTTAGGCGCGGTAATAGGCGATTATAAAGAAGAAGCAGGTGCATGGATACGGTTCAACCCTCTTGACGGAAAGGGCGTTAAAAACGAGAATGTGACCGAATACAGGTATGCGCTTGTCGAATCAGACAGCATGGAGATTGAGAAGCAGAATGCTATTATACGAGAACTTGAATTGCCTGTTGCGTGTTTGGTCCACAGTGGCGGCAAAAGCCTGCATGCTATTGTAAAGATAGATGCTATGAACTATGATGAGTACCGCAAGCGCGTTGATTACTTGTATATGATATGCCAAAAAAACGGTCTTATAATAGACAGACAAAATAAAAATCCATCACGCTTATCACGTATGCCCGGAATTATGCGGAGGGGCAGAAAACAGTATTTGCTTGATACTAATATAGGTAAAACTTCATGGGATGAGTGGAAAGAGTGGATCGAGGGCATTAATGACGATTTGCCCGACACTGAAAGTATAGCGGATATATGGGATAACCTTCCTGAATTGTCACCGCCGCTTATAGACGGGGTTTTAAGACAGGGACACAAAATGCTTATAGCGGGACCATCCAAAGCAGGAAAATCATATGCATTAATAGAGCTGTGCTGTGCCATTGCGGAAGGGCATAGATGGCTTGAATGGAATTGCACACAGGGCAAGGTTCTGTATGTGAATCTTGAACTTGACCGCGCAAGCTGTCTGCACAGATTTAAAGATGTATACACGGCGTTAGGATGGCAGCCTAAGAACCTTGCCAATATAGATGTATGGAATCTAAGAGGCAAGTCTATACCAATGGATAAGCTCGCTCCGAAGCTTATACGCCGCGCCAATAAGAAGAATTACATTGCAATAGTAATAGATCCTATATACAAGATTATAACCGGTGATGAAAATAGCGCTGATCAGATGGCGCACTTCTGCAATCAGTTTGATAAAGTGTGTACAGAGCTGGGATGTGCAGTTATTTACTGTCACCATCACAGTAAGGGTGCGCAGGGCGGCAAGAAGTCTATGGATAGGGCATCCGGTTCAGGTGTGTTTGCGCGCGATCCTGATGCGCTGCTTGACTTTATCGAGCTTGAAGTTACGGACGAGCTTATAAAGCAGGAGCAGAACAAGGCTGTATGTGAGCTGTGTATGAATAAACTTCGTAAATTTAATCATCAGGATGATGTATCGCAAGATGATATGTGCAGCGAAAAAGCTATGTTAAAGGCCTGTATGGACTGTTTAAGCAATGAGGAATATGAGGATATAGAGAGAGCGGCAGAAGCCGTTAGAAAGGCTGTACAGGCTCGCACAGCGTGGCGAGTAGAGGGGACACTAAGAGAGTTTCCGAAATTCAACGCTCTGAATATGTGGTTCTCATATCCGATACATAAGGTAGATCGTCATGGCGGCTTACAGGACATTCAGCCGGAGAGTGAAAAAGCAGGGTACCAAAGAGGTATAGAGGAACGCAAAAGAAACAACCAGAAAGAAAATGAGAAAAAAAGAGAGAAGTTCATTCATATTGTAGAGAGTTGCAATTATGGAGAGCCGCCGACTTTTCAGCAGGTTTATGAGGCGTTAGGATTAGCCCCAAACACAGCTCGTGATTGGATAAAACGGTATGGGTATGTCATAGAAAAAAACACAAAAACCGTAATTAGTCAAGAGGAGTATGATAAAAAATACAGCCATTAAAGGTATTACGACAACCTAAAAAATAAGGTCAATGTAATAGGTACGAACACCTAATTTTCAAGTTGCTATAAAAATCACGATGACCTGAAAATTAAGGTCGCCGGAGTTCAGCGGTAATATATATACTCTGTATATATATTTAGCCGTTCCGTATAACGTCACGTGTGTTCGGTAGATAGCCACCTACGGTGCGTGGCTATCATACCGATACACGCTTGACGATGACAAAGGAAAATTTCAGAAAAAGAAAGGAAGTAAAAAATGGGAAAACGAAAAAGCTATAGAGAGTTATATGGGTTCATAAGAAAAATGCCTCCGCTGTACAACACGCTGCCAAATGAACAATTTGATATTATGAAAAGTGAAGTCGCTCAGTGGTTGATAAAGCAGCCGGACGCTATTCAGATAATATTGTCTGGTGCAACAGCCAGCGGTCATATTGTTTATGATTCACATACAGGTAAATGGAAAGGCGTAGATGTATGACAACTGAATTTTTCATGGCAATGGTGCCGCCGACTAAAACGCATCAGGAGAAGCAGGTCAAGGTTATAAATGGCAAGCCGGTATTTTATGAACCTCATGAATTAAAAGAGGTACGGGCAAAGTTGAAAGCGAATTTATCAAAATGGGTGCCTGAGAAAAAATATACTAACGCGGTGCAGCTTATTTGCAAATGGTGCTTCCCGATAACAAGGGGACACAAAAACGGCGAATATAAAATTACAAAGCCTGACACTGATAATATGCAGAAGATGCTGAAGGATGTTATGACCGACTTGGGATTCTGGAAGGATGATGTGCTTGTAGCAAGCGAGATATGCGAAAAGTTCTGGGCGGATATACCCGGAATATACATCAAGATCATTGAATTGTGAGAGGAGCAAAATAATGGATGATAAAACAATAGAATTAATAAATACCGGAATGGTCAAACCGGAGTATGTAAAAAATGTAACTCATTTCTTTTGCGGAGCGGTTATGGCTGAAAATGATAAACAGAGAAATGTAAGGATGGATGATTTAAGAGAAGCAGTCAACATGGTAGGGCACAACATAATACATTTCTCAAATGCATGGGCTGAGAAAATCGGCATACGTACTGTTACATGGGAAGATAAATTACTTGAGATTTTTTTCAATCAAAAGAATATGATTCCGGCATATATAGAATACTGGCTAATTCGTTATTATAATAGTCTACTGGAAGATGTGGGCGGTAATATTGCCAATTATTCAGATCGACATTATAACATATACGATAAACTGCAGCGCATGTACGTAGAGCATTACCGCTGGATAAAACAGGACGCTAAAGAAGTTAAAAAAATGAAAGGCGACAGCGGCGGAAGTTATGCAAGTTATTTTGCAGTGGTGAATATGCCGAAACTTTCAAGATCTATGGCAAAAATTTTTCAGAGCTTATGAAACAGGACGAACTTGAAAAAGTCGCTCTAATGATGGACATGCTGTTTGCGAATAATCTGGACGATGTGTCGGGTGATGAATATGAGCAGTATGCAGCAGCTTATTTACTTGGACGGTTGCAAGGAAGGAGCGAAATAATAACATGAACGAGTTAAAGTCAAGCATTATAAATGCAGTAAATTCATGCAATAAGCACACTAAGCTTATAGTGATATGGAGCTTCGTATCAAAGCTCTTATCGAAATGATAGAAGATAAAGCAAAATAAAATCGTAAACGTTTGCGATTTTGAGTAAGAGGGGGTTGATCTATGACAACTAAAGAATGGCTGAATAGAGCATATAAGCTTGATGTGGAGATTAATCTATTGCTGGAGGAGCAAAAGGCAGCGTATGAACGCGCATGTGGTATAACAGCAGTAACCGATTCTGAGCGTGTGCAAACATCTAAAAGGAATACAACCGAAGAAAAGTTTGTTTCCTATGCGGCATATTCGGATATGATAAATAAGCGTATTGATGAGTTATACGAAATTAAGAACGAGATTTTGGAGGCTATTAATCAGATCGAGAACAATACGCTGCGTCAGTTATTGATTTGCCGGTACATAAGATTTATGACATGGGAGAGTGTGGCCGTAGAACTGGATATCACATTTCAGTGGGCACATATTCTACATAAGCGAGCATTAAAATGTGTCGATAAATTTATCAACAGTTGATTGTAATTGATACTATGTGTATGATATAATGTATCATGTAAAAAACGGACAACAAGACATTTCTTGCCATATCTTTTACTCGAAAAAAGGCGCGTTCTTTATCGGACGTGCTTTTTGTATGCAATGAAAGTGAGGTGATTCTATGACTGACAAGCAGAAGAAATTTGTAGATGAATATTTGATTGATTGTAACGCAACAAGAGCGTATAAAGCCGCTTATCCGAATGTGAAGCGTGATGAAGTTGCAAGGGCCAATGCTTCAAGATTGCTAACAAATGCTAACGTTAAAGCCTATATCGACGAACAGCTTGAAAAAATGCATAACGAAAAGACAGCTGATGCAAAAGAAGTCATGGAATATCTTACTTCTGTGTTGCGCGGTCAGTCTGAGGCTGAAATTGTGGTTGTTGAGGGCGAAGGCGAAGGAACATCAAAAGCCCGGAAGATGAAAAAAGCACCGGATGAGCGCGAGCGATTGAAAGCCGCTGAATTACTCGGTAAGCGATTCGGACTATTCACTGAAAAATTTGATATGAATGTTTCTGCACCGGTACAGATTATAAACGATATACCGAGACCGACGAAGGAGTGAGGCGCTATGTCCAGACTTAGCAATATCGTAGCTCCTTCTTTTTATGGGCTATATTATGATGTTACGGATGAAAAGTATACGCATTATTGGCTAAAAGGCGGGCGCGGCTCTACAAAATCATCATTTATAAGCGTGATGATAATTCTTGGCATGATGCAGAATGAGGGTACAAACGCAGTTGTTATACGAAAGGTTGCGAATGAGCTTAAAGACAGCGTATATGCACAGTTACAATGGGCAATTGACAAACTCGAAGTATCGGAAAAATGGACTGCCAAGCTATCGCCGCTTGAGCTTATTTACACAGAAACCGGGCAAAGGATTATATTTCGCGGCGCGGATAAGCCCAAGAAACTGAAATCGACGAAGGTTTCAAAGGGGTATATCCGATACGTCTGGTATGAGGAATGTGACGAGTTCGGCGGCATGCAGGAAATAGAGACTATAAACCAGTCTCTCATGCGAGGTGGTCCGAAGTTTGATGTATTCTACAGCTATAATCCGCCCAAATCACAGCGGAATTGGGTCAATACCGAAGTTCTTACCCAAAGAGATGACAGGCTGGTTCACATGAGCACTTATCTTACAGTTCCAAAAGAATGGTTGGGCGAACAGTTCATGATAGAGGCGGAACATACTAAGAGGATGAAACCGGAGACCTACAAACACAATTATCTCGGCGAGGTTACAGGAACGGGCGGAGAGGTGTTCACAAACGTTGTCATCGAACGTATTAAAGATGAGGAAATATCAGAGTTTGATAAAATCAAGCGCGGTGTGGATTTCGGCTATGCTGCGGATCCGTTTGTTTATATTATCGGCCACTACGACAGTAAGCGCAAATGGCTGTATATTTTTGATGAGATATATAAACATGGGTTGTCAAATGAACGAGCCGCAGAAAAGATTAAAGAAAAAGGAAACTACAAGCAGATTATTTACTGTGATTTAGCAGAACCTAAATCAATTAATGATCTCAAGAATCATGGACTTCCGGCGAAGGGGGCTAAAAAAGGGCCTGACAGCGTTGAATATGGAATTAAGTTCTTACAGTCGCTTGAGCGTATCATTATCGATAATGAAAGATGCCCGGAGACGGCGAAAGAGTTTCTGAATTACGAGCTTGAACCGGATGGCAACGATGGATTTAAAGACGGGTACCCGGATAAAAACAATCACGCAATTGATGCGGTGCGATATGGCATGAACGATGAGATTATGCGAAAGAAAGCAAGGATAGTAAGTAAAAAGGAGTTTTACGGATGATTATTGACGAAAGGATCATAGCTAATGGCATAACGGTTGAAATACTAGCGAAGCTGATACGCAAACATGAAATGAATGCGGGGAAATTTCGCAAATATTATGATTATTACATCGGCAAGCATGATATATTAAATCACACAAAAGATACGCGGGGAGCAGCAAACAACCGGGTTGTATGCAATCACGCTAAGTATATTGTTGATATTGCGAGGGCGTATCTTGTCGGCAATCCGGTTAAGTACGAGGTTTCAAAAGGTTATGACATCGAGAAGATCAAGGATGCATACCTAGAGCAGAATATCGAACATATTGACGGAGAGTTGGTTAAAAATGTAGGTATTTATGGCAGAGCATATGAATTAGTATATGCTACTCCCGCAAGCGAGCCAAGAAGTGCATTTATCGAGCCTACAAAGGCGTTTGTTGTGTATAATGATGACTGCACTCATTTCCCTTTATTTGGCGTGTATTATTACCGCACATTCAATCTTGACGGAGCCGTGTCGGGCTGTGTGTGCAATGTATATACCGAGAATGAAATCTTCACATACGAAAACGATACAGACGCATGGGAAGGTATGAGGCTTACATACCAGGCTGGACATTATTTTGGCGATGTTCCGCTTATTGAATACAGAAATAATGAGGAACGGCAGGGCGATTGCGAGCAGCTTATTCCGCTTATTGATGCATATAACAAGCTCCAGAGCGAGAGAGTGAACGATAAAGAAGATTTTGTAAACTCGTTTTTGTTTTTGAAAGATCTTCTGCTTGATTCTGAAGATGTAAGGAAACTTAAACGAGAGCGTATATTGATGGGCGATAAAGACTCAGACGCTAAATATCTTAATAAGATTATGGCAGAGTCTGATATAAAAACGCTGCGTGATGATCTGAAATCGGATATACACCGCTTTTCTACGGTTCCCGACCTTACAGATGAAAAATTTGCAGGAATGCAGTCAGGAATTGCAATACGGTACAAGTTACTGGGTTTTGGGCAAACGACAAAGAATAAAGAGGAAATGACCTCGGCGGGGCTGAAAAAGAGATTTAAGCTGTACAACCATTATCTCAGTATTTTAGGTGGCATGAAAAATGTTCCTTTACATAGAGTTGATGTAATATTTACTTACAACCTGCCGGTGAATAATCTTGAAAATGCTCAGATGCTGAATTATCTCGGTGATGATGTATCCCTGGAAACAAAACTTTCACAGCTCGACTTTATATCCGATCCGAAGGAAGAGGCTGCGCTTGTGAGAGCTGAGAGAGCGGCAGAATATGAGGAGAGAATAAAGAGAGTGGAAGGAATAGCAGGAGGCGGCGGTTATGGCAGGGATTTCAATAAGTATTAACGGACTTGATGATGCGTTGGGGCTAATGGATGAAGTTATCGCAGACGTACAGTCGAAACTTCCGCAGGCTATAGCTGAGGCGGGCAAGACTGTAGAGGGGGCGGCTAAGGACCTTTGCCCTGTCAGGTCGGGCACTTTGCACGATTCAATCAATTCAGAAGCATCAGGAAACACTGCGGTTATAGGAACAAACGTCGAATATGCAGGGTACGTTGAATTTGGCACCTGTAAAATGGCAGCAAAGCCGTATTTGATACGGGCGCTTGTGGATAACGAGGATGCTATTATCGAAAAAATCAAGGCGGCGGTGCTCTGATGAAACACAACGATTATTGGGCTGAAGTAGCGTTAGAGCGCGAGCAGGAGGCGCATACAGCGGCGGAAGAGCAGCTTAAGAATATGTTAGCCATGTACGATGAAGCTCTTGATGATATAAAGGGTGAGATCGGCAGGGTTAAATATAATTATGCAAAGCGATTTGGATATATGGATGATGAAGACGCCGGAATGACAAAGGCTGAAACGCATCTTGCAAGAGAGATTCGGAATTATAATAACGAAAAGCTTACGCAACAGCTTCTTGAAGCAGGATCAGCCGAGGAGCGCAAGGCCATTCTTGATTTCATACATCGTGATGGGCTTTCTACACGCGCTTATGCATCTCGTATTGAGAGATATAAAGCGGTTCAGGCGGCCATAGAGCTCAGAATGCTTGTGCTTGAGTATTCGGTGCGAAAAGCCGGTGAAGTCATATGGAAGAACACATACAAGGATAATTATTATCGGGTATTGGATGATACGGCAAAGGGAATGAATGCCGGAATATCATTCAGCCTTATAGATGATAAGGCTGTTGAGGCGGTTATGTCTAAGCCCTGGCATGGAAAACGGTTCTCTCAGCGGATATGGGATAACACATCACGATTAGCAAACGAAGCTCAGGAGATTGTAGGCAGATACCTTGTATCGGGTCGGTCTCTTGATAAAGCGGTAAAGGAGCTTGCTAATTCGTTTGAGGTCGAGAAATTCCATGCGACAACGCTTATACATACTGAAACAGCTCATGCCCGGGCATTGTCGGACGCGCAGGCTTATAGGGATATCGGGATTGAGGATTATCGATATTTGGCCACGCTTGACGAAGTAACGTGCGATATATGCGGAGGTCTCGACGGGAAATGTTTTAAGGTGTCCGATATCAAAGAGGGTGAGAATTTCCCGGTAATGCATCCCAGGTGCCGCTGCACGAGCTGCGTTGCAGAAACCTTTGGAAGCGGCAGACGGGCAAGAAATCCGCTTACAGGCAGAAATAAGGTTATTGATGATATGTCGTATGATGAATGGCAGCAGAACATGAGTCCGGAAGAGAAACAGGCATTTGCGGCGGCACAACGCAGTTATAGAAATAAGGCGGCTGATAAGCGACAGCATGAACAATACCGCAAAATTCTCGGCAAAGACGTTCCAAGAAGCCTTGACAAGTTCCAGGAGTTGAAGTATAATAACACTAATGCAGAAATGTGGCGGTTTGTGAAACTTGATTACAAAAGGCAGAATGCGTTAGTAGAACATCCGGAGTTATCCTTGCCAAACGCAAAAACGGCAACGGCAGATGATAGAAAGTTCACGCACTATCTTTTTAGTGAAACCAATAAAAAGGGGCAGGCGAAAGGAAGAGCTTTTACAAGCAGACTGGGATATGATATTAACAACTATCCAGAGCTAAAGCAAGAGATTTTGACAAGAGCTGCAAAGTATCCGGCCAAATTAAAAGGCAATAACGAGCACGGAGACTTGTACGAACAGAAGATTGTTTTGTATGGAAACAAAGGAAAACCTGCTAATGTAATATTAGGTTGGATAAATAGTGATACAAGCACAAGAATGACAAGTGCGTACATAAAAGAGGTGAAATAGCATGAAAATAAAGCAATTTGATACGGTTTTGCTGAAAGACGGACGCGAGGCCGCTATTGTTGAAGTTCTTGATGATAAATGTTTTATCGCTGATGTAGGAGATTCTCCGGAAGACTGGGATACAATCAGTATAACGATTGATAACATTGAAAAAGTTATAGATTAAGCACGTTTTTAGCGTATATGATAACGCAAACGTGCTTTTTTGATACAAAAATAAAATCGAAAACGTTTTCGGTTTTATATAATATTGCCCTGAGCATGGCATGAAAAGGCTTTATTTTTATACGCGGAAGGAGGTGTGTAGGAATGGATGAGAAGGATATCAAGACAGAGCCAGAGGGCATGACAGGCGACCCGAAACCTGATAGTGGCAAGGCTGATGGTAAGCCGGAGAATGAGGGATTTACGCAGGCGGATATTGACGCCGCTGTAAAAGCTGCTCTCGCGGAAAATAACAAGGATATTGAAGCGCGTATCAAGAGCGCGCGCGAGGAAGCCGAAAAGCTTGCGACAATGAATGCGGAGGAGCGCCAGAAGGAAGAGCAGCGTATCGAGCGTGAGAATTTCGCAAAGGAGAAGGCGGCGCTTGAAGCTGAAAAGCTCAAAATGTTTGCTGAACGTAAGCTTACGGTGGCGGGATTGCCGACTGCTCTTGCTTCGACTGTCGCTGTAGGTGATGAAAAAACAACACAGGCGAATATTGACGCTCTTGCAGAAACCTTTAACGGTGCTGTTGCAAACGGTGTTAAGGCGAAGCTTGCCGGAAAAACACCGCATGGCGGCGGAGCAGGCGGGACAGCGTCCGATAAGGACAAAATGAAAGCGGACATCGAGAAAGCGATGAGACGCGGATTTTAAGACAGAAAGGAGAATTATTAACTATGGCAGTTAATACACTTGAATTCATCGCTCTTGCGATGACGGCTCTTGATAAGCAGATTGTAGCGGAGTCAACCACAGGCTGGATGGAACCCAACGCAGACCAGGTTATCTATCACGGCGGTAGGGAGGTCAAAATCCCTATAATTGATATGGATGGTCTTGCGGACTACACCAGAGAAGAGGGATTCACAAAAGGCGGAGTGGTTCTCAAATATCAGACAAAGGAAATGGGGCAGGACAGAGGCAGAACCTTTACACTTGATTCTATGGATGTGGATGAAGCAAACTTTGTCGCAAACGCTTCGGCAGTCATGTCCGAATTCCAGCGTAAGCACGTTATCCCGGAGATTGACGCATACCGCTACTCTAAAATTTTTGAACTTGCAAACGCCAAAAATCGTGTAAATGCCGGTAATGCACATACGGCAAAAACAATATTCTCGGCACTTAAAGAGGACATTGCTTCAATACAGGATACAGCAGGAGATATTCCGCTTATAGTATCGTTACCGTGGACTGTAATGACGATGCTTGAAAATAACGAGATGATCGCAAAACAGCTTTCCGTTACCGATTTTACCCAGGGCGAAATAAATATGCGGTTGCGTAAGATTGACAATGCTATTTTACGTCCGGTTCCTTCATTGAGAATGAAAACGGCTTACATCTTCTATAAGGGTGCTGAAGATACGTCTGGCAGCCCTGACGCAGTTGATCGTAAGAAAGGTGGCTTTGAGGCTAAGTCTGACGCAAAGCAGATAAACTGGATTATTACACCGACCAATGTGCCGATTGCTATTTCAAAGACGGATAAACTCAGAGTATTTGACCCGAATACAAATCAGTCACACGACGGCTGGAAGATTGACTACAGAAAATATCACGATCTGTGGATAAAAGATAATCAGCTTTCGGCTGTTATTGTAAACACACAGTAATGGCAGCGATTGATAAGGTTAAGGTGCTTTTGGGGATCACCGACAGCAGCCCGGATGAGCTTCTGGAGCTGATCATAGCCGAAACCGAGGAATACATAAAGGACTATTGTCATGTAAAGAGTGTTCCGGCAAAGCTTGAGGGAATCGTACCTTTTATGGCAACAGATTTATATCGTGCAAAAGGATACGGTTCCTCCGAACTTCCTTCGGATGTGAAGAGCATATCGGAAGGCGCACGTTCAGTGTCTTACGAGGTAAAGCGTCCGGCAGACGTGTTTTCATCATACAATGCACGGCTAAAAAAGCATCGCAAAGGAAGAATGCCGAGCGATATAAGCAGTGTGACGGAGGATTGATATGAATAATCCATTTAAAAGGTTTTATAAAACTCCTGTAAACATTGTCAAAATCGAGGAAAATGGCTCATACAAGAAAACATATACCGAAACCGCTCTTGCATCTATAAAAGCCGATTTGCAGCCATATAGCGGCGGATTAGCAGAAAAAGAATATGGATTTAAAGAGGAATGCAAGCTGCGAATGTTTGCAAGCAATGATGAATCCATAAAGATCGGTAACTGCGTAAGACATGATGGAAAGCTGTACAGGATTGTATATGTACCGTGGAGCAACGGACTGCTTGGTACAGAGGCTTTGTTAAAGGAGATTGATGATTATGTGGATTGATATTAACGAAGAAGCAGACAGGATCCTTATAGCTTTACCATATCCGGTCTTTTTTCGCAGACCGGATACATGGGACGAGCTTCCGACAATCAGCTACTATGATATGAATACATCCGGCAGTTTTTCTACTGATAATACAGAGGATATTTATAAAGGGCTGCTTGTGGTGGATGTATGGAGTAAGACACCTTCGAAGGGCGCAAGCGTTGCGCAAGAGATAAAAGAAGTAATGAACACTGCCGGATGGTGGTGCGAATTAAACAGATTCGTCGATAAGACGGACGGGGTATGTCACCGAACTATGCGGTTCGGGAAAGAATTTTTAAACTGAAAGGATTGATTTATTATGGCTAATACAGAAAATAAGCCGAGAGTTACGATCGGTGTTGACATGTACACATTTTTCAAGGTGACAGAGGACACAGCTGAGGGCACGACATACGGCGAACCGTATTCATTACCGGGTACTGTGCAGGTGTCGCCGACAGATAGCGGCGGTTCTGATACATTTGACGCAGATAACGGCGCATATGATGTTGAATCGTATATCGAAAATATCGGGCACGAGCTTACAAATGCCGATATTCCTGCGAAGGTTGATATGATGTGGCGCGGACGTGAACTCAAAAACGGCGTTGCAGAGGTTGGAGATGTGACTGATCCGCCGATGTTTGCGGTTGCGTGGAGACTTCTTAAAATGGATGGCTCGCATCGCTATGTACGTTATTACAAAGGTAAATATTCGTTTGCTTCAAACGTCGGCGGACAGACAAAGCCGTCCAGCGGACCTTCTGAGAAGCAGACAGCAACAGCGACATTTACGGCGGTTAAGCGCGATTCCGACGGTAACTATTATGCTTACATTGATGAAGATGACATTCCGGAAAACGCGAAGAAGGACTTTGAGGAGAAGTGGTTCTCAGATCCGAATTATTATCCGCCGGGTGCGGAAAATCTGAAAGTCTCGGATAAAGCGGCGGTTACATCAACGACAAAGAAGGAGGGTTAATTTATTATGCAGAATACAATTAGTTTTGAACTGAATGGAAAGAAATATGTTTCAAAGCCGTTTGATTTTGAAGCGTTTTGTCTTATAAACGAGGCCCATGTCAACACACCGTCAAAATACAGTCACTCAAGTATATACCGTGTCGGTGGTGCAGCGATTGACCACATGTTCGAAGGGACTGAGGCAACGCAGGAGATAATTGATGAACTGTCAATCCCAGAGAAAGCAAAGCTTGCCCACGCCGCATGGAAAATATACGCTGAAGAAATAAAAAACGTATAAAGCGCAAGGGAGACAATCCGACGTCTACAGACAGCTCGTCCGGTGACGGTTCCCCCGGTTTCAGGTCATTATATGGCATAATGTTTAAAAGTAAGGGGATCCTTCCTGATGCGCTTGCAAAACAGAATCCGCGGTTGTTATTTGAGATGCTGGACAGCGTCAATGATTCGTCGGCGGATGAGAAGTCGGAGGCACTTAACCCGGACGAGCTGAATGAGTACGAGAGGATGTTTTACGGATATTGACAAAGCAGTGTAAAATTGCTTTGTTGATATCCTTTTGTACTTTTTACAGTACAGGAGGTAAAGAATTTGGCAGATAAAGTAATATCGGTTGAAATCACCGGTGACGCCTCCGGTCTGGTTTCAGCGGCACAATCAGCACGTGGAGCGTTATCCGGTTTAAGTGGTGCACAGGATGATGCGGCTACTGCTGCCGGCAGAAACACCGAGTCCACAAAAGAAAACACTAAGGCTACAGAGGAAAATAGCAAAAAACAAAAAAACGCAGCGCAGCGTATGACAGAATCCGGGAAGAAGTGGAAAGAGGTTGGAGAAGGTATTGACCAGGTTACAAAGCCGCTGCAGTATGCTTCTGTTGCTGTGGGTGCTATGGGCGTGGCATCTGCAAAGACGGCTATTGATTTTGAGGATAATTTTGCGAATGTAAAAAAGACCGTTGAAGGTACGCCTGAACAGCTTGATAAAATTAAACAAGGCATTATAGACCTTACAACAAAAGGCATAAACGGACATTCAGCGTTACCACAAACTACAGCTGAACTCACCGAGCTTGCGGCTGCAGGCGGTCAGCTAGGTATCGCAACTGAAAATATTCTGGACTTTACGGAAACAATGGCGCAGATGGGTACCGCGACAAACCTCTCGGGCGAAGATGGCGCAGCAACACTTGCTCGGTTTATGAATGTGACAAATACGTCGCAGGAGAATGTTTCAAACCTTGGTTCTGCTATCGTTGACTTAGGCAACAACTTTGCAACAACAGAATCCGAGATAGCAAATCTTGCGCTCAGAATGGGTGAAACAGGCGGAGTTGTAGGAATATCAGCACAGGATATTTTAGGTTACTCAACAGCGCTTTCATCAATGGGTATCGAAGCCGAGGCAGGCGGCTCTGCTGTAAGCCGTATATGGATGACCATGCAGAAGGTAGTTGCAGGCGGCGGAGATGAGCTTAAGGCATTTGCCAAGGTGTCAGGCAAGTCATCTGCGGAGTTTAAAAAGCAGTGGAAGGAAGATGCATCAAAGGCTTTCCAAGATTTCATAAAGGGTTTGTCGAAATCGGAAGATCAGATTTCATTGCTCGATGAGTTAGGGTTTGGTAATATTCGTGACATAGCAGCATTACAAGCCCTTGCAAGCACAAAGGGTATTGACCTTATGACGGATGCCTTAGAACGCTCAAATGAAGCATGGGAAGAAAATACAGCATTACAGACGGAGGCTGACGCAAAAGCTCAAACGACAGCCGGTCAGATGCAAATTGCAAAAAATAACATTACTGAAACAGCCCGATCGCTCGGTGAGGTTATGCTTCCGTCGATCGTAGACGTGACAAGCGGTATTTCAAACTTTACTCAGAAACTTGCCGGAATGAACGATGCTCAGAAGAAGGCTGTTGTTACCGGCGCGGCCGTAACAGTAGGAATGGGTGTGCTCGCCAAAGGTGCAGCCGGTGCAATAAAGACTGTAGGCTCAATTAAAGAGGGACTTGGCAAACTCGGCGTTGAGGTTCCAACAATAAAAAAGATAGGTTCCTCGATAATATCTGGCATAACAAGCCCTGCAGGAATTGCCGCACTGGCAGTTGCAGGTATCGGAGCAGCGGGAGTTGCGGCGTATAAGTCATGGTATAATTCGAAATATAAATGGGGTGAGGATCTTGCTGAAATCGCTGGCAAGGCTGCTGAAAGTTATGAAAAAGTAAAGTCTTTAGGAGAATTAAGAAAAGAGGTTCAGCAACTCGACAAGGTTATTGTGTCAAGTGATTCAAGTTCAGATGAAGTTTCGCAAGCACAACAACGCTTACGAGAAATCGCACAGCTTGTTAAAGATGAATATGGTATTACAGTCACAGCAGACAGTTCACAATTGGATGCTGCTCTTGCAAAATTAGAGAAAATTAAATTAAATGAAGCAAGAGCAAACCAAAGCACCTTGAATCAGAATTTAAGTAAGGATTCAAAATCTTATCAAGATTCTCTTGATGAATTATCTGGATTACAAGCAAAATTCGATAAAGAAACTGCTTTGAGTACACCTATAAATAATGCTTTGGCAAGCATACAAAGATTGCACGATGCATATCGTAATGATCCTCGTTCAACAGATATTGGTGAAGGTCATGATGATCTTGTCAAAGAATATAAAGCAAGCGTTAAAGATGCGCTAAAAGAATACGGTATTAAGCCTAAAGATATAGGGTTTAATGGATATGATAGAGCTGGGAATGAAACGAATAATATTGATGATTGGACAGAAAAGACTATTACGGATTTTCTAACTGCGTTAGCAGAGAAATCAGAAGAGTTAAATAAAGACCTTGATGAAAAAAATGAAAATAGCACCGCAGGAAAATTAAAAATCTTACAAGAATCAATAGATAGTTTCGAGGATCGCAGAAAGGAACTTGTAGGTAACGCTTTAACCGAACTCGAATTTGGCGATAGGACAACTGCTATAAAGGATTTGACGGCAGCTGTAAAAGATTATTATGCTTCTGCCGAAGAGACTGCAATGTCTGCTGTTAAGGCTGAACATAGCATGGAAAGTTTTTCGGAGCTTGCCGGTGATAGTGAAAAAATTGATAATGCGGTACAATCATATCAAAATTATGCGAAAACATTTGACGCCTCTGCCGAAGAAATCGCCCAGGGTTCTGCGCTTATAGCAAACGGATTCGATTCTGTTGAAAATGCGGCAATTGCCGGTGATGATGCTATTAATAATGTTATCACGGATTTGCAGAAATATGGCGAACAGAATGGTTTGTTTGATGGTATGGATAGTGGCGGTATTGCCGCTAAACTTACCGAGATGGCGCATGCTATGGATTTGCTACCGGATACAAAACATATTGAAATTGATGCCGAAGGTAACACCAATGTTATAGACGAGGTTCAGCAAAAAATCAATGAACTTAATGATGAGGGCAAGATCAAGCTTTCAATAAATGCCGATGGCAATGTTGATGTGCTTGATACAACAGACTCAAAGCTTAAAAATCTTGCCAAATCAGGAGCAATTGATATCAAATTTAATGTTGATACCGGTGGTTTTGATATTAATGATTTGGGTACCGGTAGTAAATTAGGTGAAATTACAGCAGATGGTACAGTTGTATGGCACGTTGATTCGACGGAGGTGGACAATTGCGAGCCTGACAACAAGCCGGCGAATGTGACTTACACTCCCGATTTTACGCAGATTCCCGAGCAAGGACCGGCGCTTACAGGTATTATTACATATACACCTGTAATAACCGGGAAGCCCGAGGCTACGGGAACGGATTACTTCTCCGGTGGTCTTGCTATGGTCAATGACCAGAAAGGTATTGCCGACCCGCGTGAGCTTATCATTGACAAGGGCAGGGCATTCATCCCGGAGGGGAAGGATGTTGTACTTCCGCTTTCGAAGGGCGCAAAGGTCTATACGGCGGCTCAAACGAAGCGGATCATGGCAGGTATCGGGATTCCGCATTATGCAAGCGGTAAGAATAATTCAGATGCTTTTACCAATGCGGTAAATGATTATTCGCATTATACGGCTACACATGCGGTAAGCATAACAGAGCAGCTTGAGAAGTGGAATCAACTTCTTAAGGAGACCGCTCAGAACGATAAGGACGTTGCGGACGCGGAAGAGAAGATTTACTCACTTCGTCAGAAGCAGTATCAAGAGCAGCTTTCTCACTCAAAGTCGTGGCTTGCGCATGAGCAGAAATATAATGCTCTGAGCTATGATGATACTGTTGCGGCTATTCGGCGGATTGAGGCTCGTGTCCAGGAGGCGTATAATAGCGGTCTTATTGCCGAACGTGAATACCTTGATACAATGCGAGAATGGGATGAAAAATATCTTGATGAGTATATCAGTATGCAGAAAAAGCTTCGTTCTGAAAGCGAATCATATATATCACTCCATGCAACAAGAAATGACTGGGACGCAATCAGCGATGATCCTATAAGCGCATATAATCGGGTCAAGGACCGTGAAAAGGATCTGCTTAACCAGGGGCTTGAGGACTGGGATACATACTATAGCAACCTGAACAGCCTATCAGAAGGAATGCTTGACGATCGAATCAGCCAATCAGAAGAATGGCTGTCCATGCAGAAGCAGTATTACAGCATGAACACATCCGAATATATTGCCGGACTTGACAGAATGCTCGATTACACGAACGAGTATTATGATAAGCTGGAAATATCGGATAAGAAGTATACTGAGGTGACACAAAAGCTTGCGAAAGAGCGAATGGACGCACAGCGGCAGCTTTATGCGGACTGGCAAAAATCGGCTGATAATTATTATAAAATCCGTGAAACCTTTGATGACTGGGAAGAGGCTGGGGACAGCAAATCACAGTTTTATTTAAGGTCCATTGCACAGGTCGAGAAGCATTACAGGGACGGCAATTTGTCGTGGCAGGATTATATGGATGAGTCCATGGAGAAATATCTAAGTATGTATGAGGCGGTCAGTGAGGAATATGCCGACAAGCTTCAGGATATTTCAGATGAAATGGATGAAGTAAGCAAAAAGTATGCTACTTTAAGGAGCGACCTCACAAAGGAACACGACCAAAAGACCAGAGACAAAGATCTTGCGGAAGTCAACAGGTTACTTGATATTTATGAGAACGCGGTTACAGATGCCGGACAGCAGAAGTATAAAGACCTGTTGGAACAAAAGGACCAGCTGTTATATCAACAAAAGCTTGCTGATCTTGAAGAGGATGAACAGGCTGCACTTGATAACTTACAGGATAGCTATGATACTATAGAAGCAGAAAAGGCGAGAACCCTTAGCGCGTTGAGAACGGATAGTTTTAACATCTTCGGCAAGGTGTCGGATATGAATATTGATACGTCGGACATAAAAGCACTTGCGGAAACGGTCAAGAATACGGTAATATCAGATGCTCTGACCAACGCACGAGAACTCAGCAACTCTGATACAATAGTTACCATTGTCCGACAGATTGCAAGTCAGATGAGTAAATTCACAGGGGCCACAGGCACAAGCAACACATATAACAATAACGGCATCTATCATATTGCAAGCGATGCGGCAGCTCAGAAGATGATTGAGGAGCTTACAGGCACAATCGTAAGCGGATTGGGCGCGGTTATGATAGGTTAAGGAGGTTCAGATGAAAATAGGATTTTCTTTCAAAGGCATACACAGCCGCGATATGGGTGTGTATGCCTCAACCCGCAGCCGCTCAGCCTTGCCTGAGGTACGGCGCGAGGCGTTTGAGGCGGATGTCGGGGATGGAGTAACCGAGCTTTCGGCGAATAACGTATATAAACGTTTCCTTTATAAAGAGAGGGTGTTTCAGATAAATGTTTGTGTTTCTGCGGATGATATTTTCAAGCTGCAGCAGCGAATCTCCAAAGTTGCGCGGTGGCTCAACGGATCCGGAAAGTTGATATTTGACGATTTACCGGGTGTATACTGGCAGGCATCTATTATATCACCGACTGAGTTTGCACCCGAAGCAAAGGGGCGAAAGGCTGTTCTTACGGTATATTTCAATGCACAGCCGTTTTCTTTTGCAGAATTCGCGGCAGCGGAGCGGATACCGATCGGCACGAAGTATATAAAGCTCGGAGATCATATTCCAATAGGCTTGAAATCTATGCTTACGGTCACAGGCACCGGAACACAGACAATAAAGGCTTACAATATAGGCAACGCGCCAACGAAGCCGGTTATTACAATATACAGTGCGGGAACGTCTGGGTATAACTATACCGTGACAATTACAAAAACAGCGGCGGACGGCACTGTTACAGAGTTTAAATTTAGAAGGAACCCGTATATTCAAGAGACTGTAATTGATATGGATAAGGGTATCCTTACACAGAATGGCGATTTTTTTGTTCCTGCATCAGGCTCATTCTTTGAGCTTGAGCCTGGGGAAAATACTGTCACTGTTAGTGCGGATTTTGAAAAAACAGTTACGGTTGATTATATACCGAGATTTTTCTATGGGCTGGAGGTAAGTAAATGTTAATACTTAAGGCGTCGAGCAATGGCACGGCATACAATAATAAAGATGGCGCGGTATTGTCTAAAGTAAAAGGCGTATGTATCACGGAGAAAATAAATGGTGAACGTACTTTAAGCTTTGAAATCCCTGTAGCGCATGCGCATGGCATTGCATCAGGAAGAACCGTGCTGTTTGAAGATGAGGAATATAGGGTTGCTCCGCTAAAGAAACAAAATGGTATCTATTCGGTAAGCTGTGAGCATATGTTTGTTTTTATGGCCAAGCGCGTTCATCTCCCGTCCATATGCTCAACAGATGACGGTGACTTTATAGGCGAGGATTTGTACAAGGTTGCGGAGGCTGCTGATAAATATGTAGGTTATCCTTATGGACAAGTCGATTATTATCTTCTCAAAGATAAGGATATTATAAATGAAATGGGATATGTAAAGCTCTCCGGTGATATTGACTATGAGGCGACAGATAAAACAACCCTGTGGGAAACCTTACAAAATATAATTACTTATGCCGGGCGCGGTGAACTGCTGTATGGCTCAAATTTACACGGCCGAGGGAAGAGCTACGCGCTTGTCGAGACGATCGGGAAGAACAGCGGCGCGGTTATAAATCTACCGGATTTGTCGGATGTGGATATTGAAACCGACATCTCCGATACCGTTACAATGTTATGGCCATATGGCGCAAATAACATGGATATTACAGCAGCAAAAAAGAATATATCGAAAACGCCGTATATTTTATCGCCGCTGCTTGAAAATACAGGTACCGATTATCCTGTGTATGGAAAAATACCGGGAACAAAGACCTATGATATTTCAGACATAGAAACTTCTGGACCCGATAAGTTGTTCGAAAGGGCTTTGTGGGAATTCGATCCGGCGAACCCGGACAGAATTGATGTTCCGACATACAACATATCAGGGAATGTTAATCAGCTCGGATTGCCGGTCGATATCGCTCTTGGTGATACCGTTACAATCCTTGACGGCGAGGGAAATGTAATCACTGAAAGGGTTATACAGATAAAACGATATCCTGAATCTGGGAAAGCGTCCGAGGTTGAAATAGGAAGGGTTAAGCGAGATATGTTTTTCTATCTCAACAGGCTCGGTATATTGGCACAACGATACAATAATATTTCAGCTACCAACGGGAAGATTTACGGTACAAAGGTTACTGGAAATCTTTCTGATTCCGTCTCTGTTACAACGGCACTTACAGCCGATTCGGCAGGAACTGCACAGAATGTGAGCAATGGCGTGGTTGTTATAGACAGTTCAGGATTACGTGTGTTGTCCGATGGCGGCAGTTTTATAAACGCATCCGGTGAAGGTTTCTCAGTGGGTGAGTGTATTGTTATCAAAGATGGAAAAGCGGCAGTGAATACCAATATGCTGCGGCTAAATAATATGGCGTTTACCACCGATGGCAGTGGTAATTTGTATTTTAACGGTCAGTTGATTCAATTTGCAGAAGGAGATGGTTAAATCTATGAGTGTAGAAATAAACACAGATTTCAATGGCGAGGTGGGTCTTGATGAGTGGTATCCGATAGTCAAGAGCAATGAGATCGCTTTGGCAGAAGGTATTGATGCAGAGGAGAAAGCAAGAGATGCAGCAGTTGATAAACTCAGAGAAGAGTGTGAGAATCGCATTATAAACTCAAATCATATAGCCAACGGGGCGGTGTTAGGAAAGCATTATTGGCAACCGTTACCAACCGGTACGAATCTAGATACAACACGCGGTAATGGGTTTTTCTATTTTGATGACAGTACGTTGCAGAATTGTCCTTGTACACGAGGTGTATTTATTCCGATGCATTACAACCGGGAAGGACAGAGTTTAGAGCGATTGCAGATAGTTGTTGACACAAAAAATTCAAAAATATATACGCGATGGGCGAAACACGCAGGCTCACATGCAACCTTCGGAGACTGGAAAGATATACTTGAAGAATATGAGCTTCCACCTGCGGCAGTAGGGATACTTGGCGGCATAAAGCCGCTTTCAAGCGGTAGCACAAACCGATCAGGGCTTGTAATCGGCGAGGACGGCACAACATATGTCAACACAAGAGCTGATCGAGGCATAACGCGTGACGGCGCGGGTCAGATAGGCATAAACCCGGCGACCACAGCTGAGGCAGCAGCCGGAACAGAAGCCTATAAGCCCATAACACCCGAAACGCTAAAAGCAGAACTTGACCGTCGGAATACATACAGCAAAACGCCTGTACGCATAGGTACATGGGCGGATGGAACACCTGTATGGCGCAAAGCGTTTGTCGTAGAATATAAAAATCTACAGGATAAGGACGCTGTAAAAATTCAGGATATAGGATTGGATTTTGAAGTTAACTGCTATACATTCGGATTATCACAGTGTTGCACAGTTAAGACAGGGAACAACACTGAGTATTTTGGTGATGTGGTTCCCGCGTTCGCTACAAGGAACATAGATCCGTCATATCTGTTTAACATTAAAGAATTGAATAGCTCGATACAGCAGATGCTTGAAAGTAAAGGCGGCACATTCTACGGCTATATCGATTTTGTAACAGCGGAAAGCAATATAAAGGAGGTATAAGCCATGACAACGATAAAAGGACAAACATTTTTAACCGTGCGTGCAGAGGCGGGTGAAGTGTACGAGATAAAATACAGCACGCCGCCCAGGATAAGCATGTTAAATAATACATCGGGCGAGGTGAAAATATCATCATCAGAGGAGTTCGCAGAAAACGGCGCATCAGGATTATACCTGACCATTCCGCAGAACTGGGCGGTGAATGATATCGCCGTGCCGTTTGAAACGGTGTATATAAAAGCCGAAGCGAGCGGCAATATCGTGATTGAGAGGTGCGGATAATGGGAGGATTTTTTACAGGCGTAGGCGGCGGATTAGGATCTGTCGAGACAGAAGAATTAAAGGCGGCGATCGAGGCCGAGGCAAAAGCCCGCAAGGCGGCAGATGATGAGCTGTCGAAACAAATTGACAAATTCAGAGAAACCGATACAGGCGTATTCGCTGAACGCCTTAACGCGGCAGAAAAACGACTTGACGCGATCACTGCTATA
>JAFLUC010000026.1 GCA_022509005.1 Oscillospiraceae bacterium
GAAAATCAATTTTCTATCATAGAAAGCTAAATTACAGAAAATTTTTCACACACCCCGCTCCGATGTGGACTGGTACAGTGATTGCAACATCTTTCTGTAGCTTTTGCAACCGAAAGATAAGAATTTTCTTTAAATATCCTATCTTTTCTAAAAATATGTTGTAATTTGATTAAACTTGTAGTATAATGAGGTTGTCGGATAAATCCGGCAAAAAGGCAAGATTGAAAACAGTGTAAAAGCTGGGCGGTTATGCCATCATCTCCACGAAAGGAGGTGATAGCTTATGGAATATGTATACATAATGATATATATTATCACTTTAATTGTGTTGATCATAACCATAAAAAAATAACGCCAGCCAGCTAAAGTAGGCGTTATTTTTTGAAAATAAATCTTCTTTGGCATAACCGTTGAATGTCCTGCCTTTTTCTAATATCATTATACAATAAATTTTCTCGACTGTCAATATGTTTTGACTGCTTTTTTGTGAAGCGCTTTATATCTTCGATGACAGATGATATGGTATATAATTGTATTGACAAATAACTAAAATTTATGAGGTGAATTAAAATGTGTAGTAATCCAAATGACTTTTCTAAATATTTAGTTATATTTGTAGATATTCTCGGTAGCAAAAATAGAACTAATTTTCAAGAAATGTATAAAGTAAACAAAATATTTCATGAAGAATTTGAGAAAAATCAGAAAAATGATAAGTTGCATACAGTATATTTCAGAAAGATATATACCTTTTCAGATTGTGCATATATTTTTTATGGATTCAAAAGTGGAATAGCAGATGAACGCAAAGATTTAGGGAAATTATTTACGGTAGCATTATGTAATTGTGAACCGTTATTTTTACGTTTCCTTAAAGAAAAAATTATTTTTCGGGGAGGAATATCTTATGGTGATGCTTATATCGACCCGCATAGAAACATGTTCTTTGGCGATGCTGTGAATAGAGCATATAAGTTAGAATCGGAAACTGCTATCCATCCTCGCATTGTTATAGAAGAGTTTGTTGCTACGAAAGTTATGAACAACATATCAATGGTAAAGGATACAATGAGAAAACAATATATGTATTTTGGAGGAATGATGCCAAAAATTTCAGAAACAGGTGATGGAATTGTTGAAGAAGATAAGGATGGGGAATATATTTTTAATTATTTGCATTCTCCAGAGAATAATATCTCATTAACTGATTGTTACATATTTGGTAAAGTATTTATAGAAGAACTAGTAGATTATTGTATTGAACAAATTAATAACAATAAACAGTATAAGATTATTGATAAATATTATTATCTTTTAAGGTTTTCTAAAGATAAATTGAATAATTTGTTAGAAACAGAAGAAAATTAGTATAATGTAATCATCTTCACCACTGTGTAAATCACATCATAATGCTGTTATGGGATCATTCTTTTCGTTAATTAAAAATTCAAAAATCCAGGTATATAGCAATCCTTATATAAAAAATACGGTTAATGTTTTGTCATTACAGAAAAGCTGTTGCAAAACATTAACCGTATTTCTGTTTGGTGCAGATGGCGGGACTTGAACCCGCACGGAGTTACCCACATGAACCTGAATCATGCCGCGTCAAGGCAGCTGCCGCTGCCTTGTGAACCTGCCCAATTACGCGATTTTTCGCAATAATATAAGATTTTATGCACAAAGAGTATCAAGATTACCTTTGTGCTTGTTTATTTTTCACTTACTTTATGCAAGAAGTTTTTTAAAGTATTATGATTGTAACATATTTTCTTCACTTTTACAACACAAAAATACAAGTTTTTACTATTTTTTAATGGGTAAAGCTCAAAGCATAATTTAAGAATAATTCAGAACAAATCACTTTAATTTTATTTATATAATCACAAATTAGATCAAATTAAAATAGAACAAGCTATTTTAAATAAACCAATATTCCAACGTGTAAAAGTTCCAATATTTTTGAGAAATTATCATAGAAATATATTTTAAGTTATTGACTTTTGTCACGTTTTGAGATATAATGTGAATAATTGTATGTTTGTGTATAAAATGAATTGTTTGCATGAATCTGTATTTATATTATTTAAGTTTTATTTTATATAATAACTGTACAATTATATAATAGATTTGAGGAGATAGTAACATGACAAGTGATTCTGCAGTTGTTGAAATTGAAAATAAATTAGTGGATGCTGCAATAAACTCTGCACTGATTCTTATTTGTTTATTTTTGGCATATATACAAGGAGTGTGGATTTTAAATATCATTGTAAGTTTTAAACGAAAAAAAAGAAATTTTATTTTTCATCCACTATTAGCTCTATCAGCAGGAGCTGTTTGTTCTGGTATATGTTTTACTATTCAAAATTTAGATTTATTGATGGGAAAGAAAATCACTGTTGATATATTGGCATCAAACATTTTAGCTGCTGTAATATTATCATTATCTATTACGGGGTTTATTGGGCTTATTGTATATGTGTTAAGAGAATATTTTTATATGAAAGGAATAAAAGAAGATGAGCAGTAATAATAAAAATAATTCACCAACGTTTATTAGTATAGTAAGTGGAAAGGGTGGAACTGGAAAAAGTTTGTTTACTGCAGTGTTAGGAAGTTGTTTGGCTAAAGGCAATTGTAAAGTACTATTGGTAGATATGGATATATATGTTCGAGGATTGACCATCCTTCTATCCTCTTATATGGATTCTGATAATAGTAAAAATTCTATTTCTGATTATATAAGTGAGGGGAATAGAAATAAAGAGTTTTCAGTATATAGATTTCAGGAGTGTGAATTTATCCCAGCCGTAAAGGAGATTAGTGAACCGTTAGTTTTTTCTGCTGATAATAACTTTTTTATCGAATTTCCAGATAAGTTTTTCGACGATTTAAAATCATTTGCAGAAAATAAGTTTTATGATGTCGTTTTGTTAGATTGTCGCTCAGGGCTAGATTCATCAATTATCTCTTGTGCAAAGAATTCTGATTTCGTTTTTTCAGTATCGGAAGATGATGATGTTTGTTTGAATGCAAATCTTAATTTGGTAAACTATTTTAGACATGATGAAAGAATAAATAATATATATACAATCATAAATAAGGGGCGAAGGATCTCGAATGTTCAAGATATAAGAGATAAAATTGATCGTATATTTGATTTTAGTTGTATTGGTGTAATTCCATTTGATGAACAGATTATGGATGATTATGGAAAACCACGATTTTGGTACTCTGTATATGATACATTATATTTTTATGGCTTAATAATGACATGGGAAAAATTTCAAGCAAAAACAAAAATAAAATATAACATAGATGAAAAAAAATATAACATAAGAAATGATAAAACTAAAATAATAAAGAAACAAGCATTCTCAACTAAATCTATTTTTAGGCTGTATGGCTTGTTGTTAATAATTCTTTCTGCTATACTACCATTTATCGGTGAGTTTGTTGATTTTCATTATATAAAGTATTTTGATCATCTGCCTTCTATACTAGCAATTATTGGAGTACTAATGCTTGGAGCCTCATCTAGTAATTTTAGAAGATTGATGCTAGGTAAAGATGATAATCCTACTCGTTTCGATTAATAAATATTTTTCATAATAATATAAGATTTTCAAGCACAAAGAGTATCAAGAGTACCTTTGTGCTTATTTATTTTTTCACTTGCTTTATGAAAGGGATTTGTTTAAGTATTTTGATTGTAACATATTTTCATAGCTTTGGCAACAGAAAAATACAAGTTTTACTATTATTTTATTGGTAAATACAAAAGCATAATTTAAGAATAAGTTAGAACAAATCATATCAAAATTATTAAATCCAGAAGAAATCGGATTTAGTCATTTTAATTTGGAACAAGGTAAAACAAACCAGTGTAAAACTGCATGAAAAGACTTCTAAATGAATTTTAGAAGTAACGTTTATGGTATAGACAACTTCTTTAAAAATGCTATAATAAATACATAAACAAGAGATAAACAAAGTCTCTTAAATAAAAAAATTATTATAAAGGAGTTGTTCATCATGACAAACAGTGAAATCAAAATTAAAAGAAATCCAAATGGTAAGGTTATTGCAGGGATAGTTTCAAGAGTATTCCGCGATGAGGCAAACAAATTTGGCACAGATGAATTTAAACTGTGGGAAGAATTTATCGCGCAGTATCCAGAAGCCAAGATGATAGTAAGCAGAGGCGCAAAGGCTGCGCCTAAGCCAAAAGAAGAAAGAAAGGTCAGACCTTCGTATGCTGCCATGATTAAGTTTATCAATACACAGGAAAATTCCGAAATACATCTTGAAACAATGAATAAATATAAGAATATGGCAAAGATCAACGGAAATTCATATAACGTGGTTGTGGAATGGTTTAATAATACGTTTAAAAATACGCTTGATTATAAAGCCGTATTTAGAGGAGTTGTCACGGAAACCACGCGCAAGATAGAAGTTGTTAATACAAATCCAGAAGTAGTAGAAGCGTAATTTAAGAAAGGAAAGGTAAAAGATTATGAAAAACGGATACAAGATTGATTTTGAAAAGAACACAATAACGGTAAATTATAAGTTTGCGGCAGCCATGAAAGAATATGGCAGTCCAGAATACATAGTTTATAGACAGATTATGCATGATTTTCCCCAGCTTGAACTTGTTATAAAATCAGGCAGACAGCAGAAAACACCGCGATATAATAAAAATGTTAAGTATGAAAATATGGAAAAGTATATCAGCACTTTTGACAATAGTGAGGAGCTTATGGAAAGATTTAATATCGTTAAATCAAAATCCGTAATATTTGCAAGTCCGTATAAGTATGTATGTGATTGGTTTAAAGCGCAATTTCCTGATTACAAAGAAATACCGAATTTTGATAACAAGGGCATTATCCTAAAGATTGAGCCTGCACCAAAAGCAGAAGATTATAAGCAGAAAGAAGAAGAACCTGCTGCATGAAAAGAGTTGTTAAAAAATGAATAAGCACAAATTGAGCTTGTCCGATGATAGAACAGGCTCTTTTTGTTTGTAAATTAGGGCATACTCTATTTTTACATTCCAAAAGGGCACGTTTTGTGTAAAATATAAATTGTTTTTCGGTTATTTTTACATATTGTAAATAATATATTGACTTTATATTTACATTATGGTATAATATAAGTAAAGAAAATCAAAGGAGTTGTTTATATTATGAAAATAGCGTATGTCCGCGTATCGACTATTGAGCAGAACGAGGCGCGTCAAGTCGAGGCTTTAAAGAAACACAATATTGATAAATGGTTTATTGAGAAAATCAGCGCAAAGGACACCAACAGACCAGAGCTACAAAATATGTTAGAGTTTGCGCGTGAAAACGATGTTGTATATATCCACGATTTCAGCCGTATAGCGCGCAGCACCAAAGATTTATTAGATATAGTTGAAACGCTGCAAAACAAAGGCGTGTATCTTGTAAGCAATAAAGAGAACATAGACACAAGCACGCCAACAGGAAAGTTAATGCTTACCATGATAGGCGCAATAAATGAATTTGAGCGTCAGAACCTTTTAGAACGGCAGCGCGAGGGCATAGCCATAGCAAAGCAGCAAGGTAAATACAAAGGCAAAAAAGCTATTCAGATTGATAATTTCGCTGAATACTACAACAGATATAAAAATCGCGAATTTAACAAAGTGCAGCTTGCTAAGGAATTAAATATCACGCGTCCGACACTTGACAAGCTGATAAAAGAACATGAAGCAGCTTTATAAATCCAGAAGCACAGAATACAGACCGTCATAATATTATGGCGGTTTTGTTGTTTGCGGCTGCCGCGTATCGGTATTCTTTAAACTATCCGCAAAGCGTATTACTTTGATTTTCAGAAAAAAATATTATATAATAATTATAGAAAGTCGATAAAAAAGACTTTAAATAAAATAAAAAAGGAGCGTTGAATATGGCATTATAGACATATGCAAATCAAAGAACTGTGAAAATTCACAGAGAAAAAGCAACTACTGATTTTTTGGGAATAAAAAATGAAAACTGGAAAGCTGCAAGCCGTGATCTAAGCGCACATGCGCTAAAATTATATATGTATCTTGCTTCTAATGCTAATAACTTTGAGTTAGCGTTATCACCAGCAGCAATACTAAAAGAAATAGGTATGGCAAGATCAACATATCATGACCAATTTCACATCTTAGAAAGTAAAGGTTATATCAAGCATTTGCGTGGTAACACCTACGAATTTTTTGAAACACCGCAGTCGAGCCACGACAACACCACAAAAGAGTTTTCAGACGGACATGACTTTACGGCAGACGAATTACCTATACCGACAGCCGCTAATTCTGTATTGGCAGAGGATATAGAAATAAATAATAATAAATCACAAAATAATATAATAAATAGTGAAAAAAGTCCAATAATAAAGTCATACAAGCCAAAAGAACAAGTAATATATATTAAATCTCCAGAAGCAAAAGGAACAAACAGACCAAAGCCAATAGAGAGAAAAAAGCCTTTTAGTGATTTCTGATTGCGGCAGCCGCACGCTATAAATTCTGTTACTTCTGGATAAAGAGCAATCATATATAAAATCATGTATCTTCTATAATTCCTTTTTTATCTGATATGACTTTTATATGATAGATAAGAGGCGCGGCAGCCGACACGCGGACATTCCTATCATAAAAAGAAAAAATCGCCTATAACGGCATTTTAAACCGTTATAGGCGTTGTGTTATAAGTTAATACTAATATTACCATTAAAGCCTTTCAGTAAATCGTCAAGAGCCTTTTCAACGCAATCATAGGCTTTTTCTTCAAGCTCTTTTTCAAGCTGTTTTTGAGCTTCAATTTCCTGTTGCTTCTGGCGGTGATAGTCAAGCATAAAATCGCGGTATTCTTGCTAAAAATTAAAAAATTCTTTGCTGTTAAATTCTTCTTTTGAAATTAAAGAACGTTTTAAATTTCTTTCGTGAAATTCCATAAGTTTTTTATTATATTCTCTTTCCGTCATTCGGTTTCAATCCTTTCTGTAATTTCTTCTAATTCTGCTATTGGAATAAAGGCAATAACGCTTGTTTTATATGCGTTACGCTGCTGCCGCGTTTCGATATTCTGTTTATTTTTATAGTAGTATTCGCGCAAATCTTCTGTATTGATTTTATATAAAATTCCGTTGACCTTATCAACAAAAACAAGACAATTTGCAGCAGTGGTATGAAACCAACCATTATAATTTCTTTCAACATTTGCAGTTAGTTCAATACAGATTTTATTTTCTGTATAAGTGCAAGTTTGAGTTTTTACTTCATAGCTGATATTATCAATCAGAAGATCAATATCCTGCTGCTAATATTCCTTATCTTCACTTACATCAATAAGAGCGCAACCTAAACCGCAATAATAGTCATATACTATCTATTCGCCGCATTTGCCTTTTGCCTTGTCGCGTAAAAAATCATTTTCAAAAGCCATTACGCGTACCGCCTTTTTGTATTGTTTCTTCCAGAAGTAAACGGATATAATCACCTAATTTGCGCTTGCTTCTGGCTGCTAATGCGGAATAGGTGTTATATGTAGCTTCATCAACGCGGAAACTAATTGTTTTATTTTTTCTCAATTAGAATCAGTCCTTTCATTATATTTTTAAGAGATAGAACATTGTTGTATCTCTCAGAAATATATAAAAATTGTAGTGGACACATTGAAAAACTTTGTCCAAAAATGCTTGCACAAAATTTTTATTGATTTAGTGAGGGAACAGACCGCGCAAAGCAGGTATAAGGCGCGTTTTGTCTTGCTGCCCGAATTATAGCCGCCCCTACATGGTTTCTCTTGTGTCGGCTCTTCCGCCCCAAGGGGCGAGCTTTTTTATACCACAGAGCTGCAACCGCAAATAACTCCTTTTGCCTTTGGAACAAAAAAGAGGCAGCAAATATCTGCCCCTCGGATATTGGATTTTTGCAACTCTAATTTATTAAAGTTATCGGTGTTAAAAATAAAAAATACAAAACAGCTTTTATTTATTACCGCAATATGGACATGGGGATCTATCTATAAATTTTCCGCAATAATTGCAAGCCCACCTGTGTGGAGTATTTCCATTTTCTGTATTTTTGTTAGAATATGATTTTTTTTCGTTTAAGTATGGCTCTTCTTTGCGCGAATATAGTTTTTCAACTTTCAAAATTAAGAGATCTGTGTTCTCTATTAAATGTCCAAAACCATAAAGAGTAAAAGAAGAAACCCAAGAAACTAAAGAACCTATCACAATAACTATAACACCTAAAAAAGCTAAATCATCATCAGTTGCTATCATTACTATACCAGAAATGACAGAGCCAATAATCCCTATCCAGCATACAACCTGTGCTAATGTTTTTATTTTTCCGCCTATATTATCAAACATATACTATCACTCCTTGAAATCTTATATTCTTTGTCTTAAAATTGTATCTATCATTTGCCACATTTACGGCTTGCGGCTGCCGCTTCTCCTTTCCACCAATAGTCCATGCAATTAAAAAAAGCGTGATATATAAATCTAATACCACGCTTAAAAAAACGCAGCCTTAGATTTCATGTCACCACAACAATAATCTCAAAATATGGATATTACACAGCCATACCATATTGAAGCCTGCGTTTTTTACAAAACACAAAACAGCTGTGCAATACCTAAATAGGTAACACGAAAAAAGATACTCGTAGAAATATCCAGATTTATTTTGAAATTATTGTTGTGGTATCCTTATTATACCACATTTTCACCATAAGTCAACAGTTATTTGCGCGAACGGCTTACCACCGCGCACAAATATTTTATTATAACAATTTGTATATTTTTCTCTTCCGCCGTGCGGAGGGCATAAAATCAATATAAGTTATTGCAAAAATCCAAAAGGAATGATATTATAGATATAATTACCGATAGACAAGGAGCGGAATATATGCCAAAAACGAAGAACCAAAAGCTAAAGATACTATACGTTGCAAAATATCTGCTTGAAAATTCAGATGAAAACCACCCTGTAGTAACAGATAAGATTGTTGATTATCTTGAAAAATGCGGAATATCTGCCGAAAAACGCAGCGTTTACAAAGATATAAATGTTTTAGCAACCGATATTGATAATGGCGGTGATTTAGGAATTGAGATAATACGCGGACATAGAAATATGTATAGGCTGCTGTCAAGACCATTTGATTTTGATGATTTGCGGCTGTTGGCGCAATGCGTTTATTCAATGAAATTTATTCCAGAAGCACAAGCGAAAAAATTGATAAATGTTTTAGGTAAATTTTGCAGCAAACATCAAGCTAATGATTTAAAATCAGAAACTATTCTATGTGATAGAGTAAAATCTAAGCAGAAAGGCACAATGCAGATTATCAGTGCCATAAATACGGCTATGGCAAAGCAGCAAGACGGCAAGCCGCACACTCCGCAAAAAATAAGCTTTAAATATTTAAAATACACTATTAATAATGTTCATCAGCAAGTAGAACGCAGAAAAGGAAATACTTATAAGGTAAGTCCTTATAAAATGATTATCAATGACGGCAACTATTACCTATTGGCATTTGATGATAAAGATCAGGCTTTTCGCACATATAGAATTGACCGCATGAAAAATCTGAAAATCCTTGACGAACCAAGAAACGGTGAAGATGTTTTTGCGGAAATTGATTTAACTACATATACACGCCGCGTATTTGGTATGTATGGCGGCGCAAAAGAAACCGTAACAATGCGCTTTATAAATCCATTGCTTGACACTGTTGTTGACCGTTTCGGAACAGGCGCACACATATTATATATGCCAGATGATAAAAGTCATTTTAAGGTTATTACAGATGTTGAGATAAGCAAGCAATTTTTCGGTTGGATTTGTGGTTTTGGTAATGAAGCTGTTATAGAAAGTCCTCAAAACGTGGTTGAACAGTTTAACGCACATATTGAAAAGATACAAAATAAATATAAATAATAAAAGGTAGTCAAAGGTTAATGCTTTTGACTACCTTGTTCTAATTTGTTCCGATTTAATCCGAATAGTTCCGAATAGCTCCGACTTCTTTCGTTTTATTCTATTTTCAGATGTTTTGGATTGTTTAGTTCATCACTATTGGATTTGATGATTTGTTCCAGAGGATTGAAGCGTTCATAGTCTTTTGCTAAATCTGCGCCGTATAAGTTCGCATAATGCAGCGTCATTTCAAGCGTTTTATGACCTAATAGCTTCTGGAGCTGCGCTACTCCGCCACCTGCAAGAAGATAATTTTTAGCAAAGGTGTGACGGAATAGATGAACAGATGACTTTGTTACATCTCTGCTTCTGTTGTAAAGGCGTATTTCCTGTTGGATAGTGCGTACACACCATTGTTTTAAATCTCTGTTAGGAAACAAATAATCATCATCTGAATGCAGCCATAATGATAAATACTTTTTTAAGACCTTTTCCAATTCAGATGTTATAGGTATAATCTGCTGCTTGCGGTTTTTTGTGTGGCGCAGCCTTACCGTATGCGCTTCAAAATCAACGTCAGATATTTTAATATTTACAACGGTGCGCACTCTGTTACCTGTTGCAATAAAATAGTTTACTAAAGCCCAGTTGCGCCAATCGCTCCATTTGTTTGATTTTGGCTGCGCTAACAGCCTTTTTAACTCTGATGTTGTGTATGCTTCTTTTGGTTCTGCGTCAGACTTCATAAGGCAAAACTTGAATGGCTTCATGTATTCTCTATCCATACAGAAATATAAGAATACGCGAAAGCCTCTTAAATGTGTATTAATGGTTGTTGCTTTTCGTGCCTTTTGCTGCTGCTCCTGATAGATTACATTTTCAATGTAGTCTAAATCAATTTCTGATAGGTATTCAACAGGATAATTTTCTTTAAAGAATTTTAAAGTTGACCTGTAATACTCTAACGTCAAAGGACTTAAATTTTTTACAATACAGTGCTTGTAAAACTTTTCCGCTGCGTCAGCATATTTCATGCCGCCATACAAATTTTCTTCATTGATAATTGTTGTTAATCGTGCCATAATTTTTTACTCCTAAGATTTTTTCTTTAAAAAACACCACAAAAGCAAGCAAAAAATCTTATGTGTAAAATAAAACAGGCTTTATGCGAATAACCGCATAAAGCCTGAAATACCTGGTGCAGATGGCGGGACTTGAACCCGCACGGAGTTACCCACATGAACCTGAATCATGCGCGTCTGCCGATTCCGCCACATCTGCATTTATTGAACTATAATATTATAACAGAACTGATCCGAAAAATCAAGTGTTTTTTCGGATTTTTTTCATTATTTAGGATTATTTCGGATTTGGACTTGATATTTTGTTATAAATGCGTTATAATGAAAATGTATAGGTATATTTTGATGTAAAGGAAGGGTATATGAATTAATGGAAAATTTGACAATGGCACAACTGTTATTTCCGTCTATAGATAAGACCCCGGAGGATTATGAGGCGATGTATCCGGCGCGTGATCTGCCGGAGGGTGCGAAGGTCACACGTTTCGCGCCGTCACCGACCGGCTTTCTGCATTTCGGCAGTCTTTTTGCCGCGTTTATCGCTGCAAAAACTGCGGGCAAGGACGGAGTGTTTTATCTCAGAATAGAGGACACCGATAAAAAGCGCGAGGTAGAAAACGGCGTTATCGGCATGGTAAACGGCTTAAAGCAATTTGGCATCATACCGGACGAGGGCGCGACAGGCGAAACGACCGAGACCGGCGCATACGGACCGTATACGCAAAGCAAGAGAACACCGATCTATCAGGCATATGTTAAGGATCTTGTAGAGAAGGGTCTTGCGTATCCGTGCTTTATGACGGAGGATGAAATCGCCGAGGTACGCGCGCAGCAGGAGGCGGAAAAGGCTCTGCCGGGCATCTACGGCAAATGCGCTAAGTACCGCGATATCACCGTTGATGAGGCAAAAGCGAAAATCGACGCCGGTGAGGAATATGTCGTAAGATTAAAATCACCGGGCAAGCCGGACGGAAGAATAAAGTTCAAGGACGAGGTAAAGGGTAAGATTGAGATACAGGAGAACATTCTTGACATAGTTCTCCTTAAAAAGGACGGAACGCCGACATATCATTTTGCACACGCGATTGACGATCATCTCATGCGGACAACTCACGTGACAAGAGGAGATGAATGGCTTTCATCGGTTCCGATTCACTTGCAGCTTTTCTATGTTCTCGGCTTCAAGGCTCCTAAATACGCGCATATCGCGCCTATCATGAAAGAAGACGAAGAAACTCATGGAAAGAGAAAGCTTTCAAAGCGTAAGGACCCCGAGGCGGCGGTGAGCTATTATGCCGAGGCGGGCTATCCTGCGGGCGCGGTCAATGAGTACCTCATGACGATTGCAAACTCAAATTATGAGGACTGGAAGCGCGCTAACAAGACAGGCACAATTGATGATTTCGGCTTTGCCCTCAATAAGATGAGCAAGGCGGGCGCTTTATTTGATATGATAAAGCTGCACGATATTTCAAAGACATATATTTCAACGCTTGACACCGAAACGGTATATAGCGCCGTAAGCGAGTGGTCAAAGGAATATGACGAGGAGCTGTATAACCTCATAACTCGCAATGTCGATTACGCGAAGAAGATATTCTCAATTGAGCGCGGCAACAAAAAGCCGAGAAAGGATATAGGTAAATGGAGCGAGGTTAAGGATTATATCGCATATTTCTATGATGAGTTGTTTGACGGAAAATATGAATGCGTTGCGAATGTAACGCCTGAGGATGCGAAAGAAATTCTTACTAAGTATCTGGAAATATACGACCCGAACGGAGCTGCTGAGGACTGGTTCCCGCAGGTCAAGGAGCTTGCTGTATCTCTCGGATATGCGGGCATGCCTAAGGAGTACAAGCAGAACCCGGACGCATATAAAGGTCATGTGGGCGATGTTTCGAGCGTTATACGCGTTGCCGTAACGGGACGGCTCAACACCCCTGATCTGTATCAGATCATGCAGACACTTGGCAGCGACAAGGTAAAAGAGCGAATAGAATCAGCAATCAACGCATTAAAATAAATGGAGAAAAGATAAAATGGACGAGACATATACACCAAGAAATTTTATTGAAGAAGCGATAGATAAGGATTTAGAAACCGGGCATTACGATCATGTCCAGACGCGGTTTCCGCCGGAGCCTAACGGATATCTGCATATAGGCCATGCAAAAGCTATATGCATAGATTTCGGCATGAGCGAGAAGTACAAAGGAACATGCAACCTCCGCTTTGACGACACAAACCCGACAAAGGAGGACACGGAATATTGCGACGCTATCATGGAGGACATAAAGTGGCTCGGCTTTAAATGGGATAAGGTGCTTTACGCGTCAGATTACTTTGACGCGATCCACGAGGCGGCAATAACGCTTATCAAAAAGGGCAAGGCATTCGTTTGCGATCTTTCCGCGGACGAGATAAGAGAATACCGCGGAACGCTTAAAGAGCCGGGCAAGAACAGTCCGTACCGTGATAGATCGATCGAGGAAAACCTTGATTTATTCACACGCATGACAAACGGCGAGTTCCCGGATGGGTCAAAGGTATTGCGCGCAAAAATCGATATGGCATCGCCTAATCTCAATATGCGCGATCCGGTAATCTACAGAATATTAAGAGCGCATCACCACAGAACAGGCGATAAATGGTGCGTATATCCGATGTACGATTTCGCGCATCCTATTTCAGATACTGTTGAGGGCGTTACTCATTCGCTTTGCTCGCTCGAATTTGAGGATCACCGTCCTCTCTATGACTGGGTGCTTAGAGAAGTAGGCTATGAAGCGCCGTCACGTCAGATCGAGTTCGCGAGAATGAACCTTAACTATACGATCACAAGCAAGAGAAGAAGCCTCCGTCTTGTAAAGGACGGCATAGTTACCGGCTGGGACGACCCGAGAATGTCAACGCTCTGCGGCATGAGAAGACGCGGTTATACGCCTGAGGCGATACGCGATTTCTGCGAGAGAATAGGCGTTGCAAAGGCGAACAGCGTTATCGATTTTGCTATGCTTGAAGCGTGCATAAGAGATGATCTCAATAAGCATGCGCCAAGAGCAATGGCGGTTATCGATCCGATCAGGCTTGTGGTTGACAACTATCCCGAGGATCTTGTTGAAACATTTGAGGTTGAAGTGAATCCCGAGGATCCGTCAATGGGCACGCGCAAGGTTGAGTTTTCGAAGTATCTGTATATCGAGCGCGAGGACTTCCGCGAGGAGGCGCCGAACAAGTACAAGAGAATGGTGCCGGGCAGAGAGATTCGCTTAAAGGGCGCGTATTACGTGACAGCCACAGGCTGCGAAAAGGACGAGAACGGAAACGTTACCGTTGTTCACTGCGACTATGCGCCTGATTCAAAGGGCGGCGATACCGCGGATAAGCGTAAGGTTAAGGGCACGATACACTTTGTGAGCGCGGCGCACGCGATTGACGCTGAAATAAGACTTTATGACAGACTTTTCAATGTTGAAAATCCGTCAGACGAAACAGGCGTTGAGAGCTTCCTTGATAATATCAACCCCGATAATATGGTAGTGATGAGTAACGCGAAGCTTGAAAGCGGCTTAAAGGACGCAAAGCCGGGCGACAAGTTCCAGTTCATGCGCCAGGGCTATTTCTGCATGGATAAGGATTCGACAGTGGAAAAGATGGTATTTAACCGTACCGTTGGTCTTAAAGACGCTTGGGCAAGAATGAATAAAAATAAGTAAGGAAGGAATAACGAAAATGATAGATTACAGCAAATTTTATGCAGACAGAGTAAAACCGATGAAGGGCTCGGCTATACGTGAGATGTTCAAGCGCATGGCGGACCCGGAGATTATCTCGCTTGCGGGCGGAAACCCGGCAGCGGAGCTTTTCCCGGCAGATGAGCTTTCAAAGATTGCGGGGAAAATCCTCATGACACAGCCGACGCTTGCTTTGCAGTACGGCACAACGGACGGCTACCCGAAGATGAAGGACTGCGCAAAGTCGCGCGCGGAAAAGGTCGGCGCATACAGCGAGGGTGATTCAATCATCATCACAACAGGCGCGAACCAGGGTATCGACCTCACAACAAAGGCAATCATCAACAAGGGCGACAAGATAATCGTTGAAAACCCGAGTTTCATCGGCAGCCTTAACGCGTTCAGAACATACGAGTGCCAGCTCGTGGGCGTTGATGTTGATAATGACGGCATGAATATGGATAAGCTTGAAGCAGCGCTTGAAGCAAACCCGGACGCGAAGCTTTTATACACGATTCCGACATTCCAGAACCCGACAGGAACGACAATGACGCTTGAAAAGAGAAAGAGACTTCTCGAGCTTGCGTCAAAGTATGACGTGCTCATAATCGAGGATAACCCGTACGGAGACCTCCGTTTCTCGGGCGAAGAGGTTGCAACGTTAAAGTCGCTCGATACCGAGGGCAGAGTGATATACTGCGGCTCATTCTCAAAGATTCTTTCACCGGGTATGCGTCTGGGCTATATCATAGGCGCTGCACCGCTGCTCGAAAAGATTGAGATATTAAAGCAGGTAAATGACGTTCACACGCCTATGCTCACACAGCTCATGTGCGTTGAGTTCATGAAGAAGTATAATATAGACAAGTATATCGAGAAGAACCGCGCGCTTTACGGCAAGAAGTGTCAGATTATGCTTGATACAATGGAGGAAACATTCCCGAAGGGCAAGGTTACGTGGACAGTTCCCGAGGGCGGTATCTTCCTTTGGTGCACATGCCCCGACTTTGACGGTGATGCGTCAGAGATCGTTGACAAGTGTCTTGAAAAGAAGGTTGCGATCGTTCCGGGTTCAAACTTTGCGATAGATCAGAGCCTGAAATCAAATCAGTTCAGACTTAACTATTCATCGATCGCGCCTGAAAAGATCGAGGAAGGCGTAAGAAGACTGGGAGCAGTGCTCACAGAAATTTTATAATAAAGGACGAAAATAATGGAAGCAGAAAAGAAAAAGAAAATATTCTCCGGCGTGCAGCCGTCAGGCAATATAACGCTGGGTAACTATATCGGCGCGATAAGAAACTGGGTCAGACTGCAGGATGACTATGACTGCGCGTTTGCAATGATGGATATGCACACAATTACAGTCCGTCAGACTCCGGCGGAGATGAGAAAGCGCACGCTGGAGCTTATGGCTCTCTATATCGCGTGCGGAATTGATCCGGAAAAGAGCCTGCTGTTCATCCAGTCGCATAACAGCGCGCACGCGGAGCTTGCGTGGGTATTGAACTGTTATACATACATGGGCGAGCTTCAGAGAATGACACAGTTCAAAGATAAGAGCGCGCGCCATGCCGATAACATCAATGCCGGACTTTTCACGTACCCCGTGCTTATGGCGGCGGATATCCTGCTGTATCAGGCGGATTATGTTCCGGTCGGTAAGGATCAGATGCAGCACATTGAAATATGCCGCGATATCGCGAACCGTTTCAACGCGCTGTATGGCAATGTGTTCACAATTCCTGAGGGTATGCTTGTTAAGGCAGGCGCGAAGATTATGAGCCTGCAGGAGCCGACAAAGAAGATGTCCAAATCAGACCCGAACCCGAAGGGCTATGTTTCGATGATGGACGACTTCAACGTGATAGCAAAGAAGATAAAGAGCGCTGTAACAGATAGCGAAGGCGTTATTGAATACCGCCCGGACGATGACGCAAAGGCGGGCATAAATAACCTCCTGAGCATCATGGCTGTTATGACGGACAGTACGCCTGAGAAGGTAGCTGCGGATTTTGCCGGTCAGGGCTATGGCGCGTTAAAGGGCGCGGTTGCCGAGGCGGTCGTTGAGGGAATCAAGCCGATACGCGCCGAGTATGACAGGATCATCAAGGACAAGGCATACCTGAAGGATATTTATACAAGAGGCGCGGAGACCGCGCACAGGATTGCCGACAGGACACTTAAAAAGGCATACAAAAAGATAGGTTTCATAATTGATTAATAATAAACAGAGATAAATAGAGTAAATAACAGAAAGGTTGATAATATGAATAATATGAATTATGCAAGCATGATATTTGCATTCGTAATAGCATTCATATTCACTTTGGCTGCAACGCCTGTAGTCAGAAGATTTGCATATGTTATAGGCGCGGTTGATATACCGAAGGATAAGAGGCGGGTCCACAAGCGGCCAACGCCGCGAATAGGCGGTCTGGCGATAATTTTCGGCTTTGTTGTCGCGGTGCTCGTCGCGTTCAGCCGCGATGACTGGACGCGGCAGACGATCGGCACGCTGGCGGGCGCGGGAATACTAGCAGTTCTCGGCATAGTGGACGACTGTAAGGAGCTTAATGCAAAGCTAAAGTTTGTTGTTCAGATAATAGCGGCGCTTGTTGTTGTATTCGTAGGTAATATACGAGTCGCGTTCATTTCAAACCCGAACGTGTTTAGTGAAGCGTCGCATATAATGCTGCCGACGTGGATATCGGTTACTGTGACGGTTATATGGATAGTGTTCATCACAAACGCCGTTAATTTCATTGACGGACTGGACGGACTGGCGGCAGGCGTTTCGGCGATAATGTCGATGTCACTCGTGTTCATCTCGATAAGCACGCATAATTATCCGATTGCGATAATGGGACTTGCTCTCATGGGCTCATGCTTCGGATTCTTGCCGTTCAACTTCAATCCGGCAAAGATATTTATGGGCGACACCGGTTCGACGTTCCTCGGATATATGCTCGCGGTGCTTTCGATACAGGGTATGTTCAAATCATATGCGGTGATCTCGTTTGCGGTGCCGATAATCATGCTCGGACTTCCGTTATTTGATGCGATGTTCGCGATGATAAGACGAATTCTTTCGGGAAAAAGTCCTATGGTTGCAGATCGCGGACATCTTCATCACAGACTGTATGATATGGGATTTTCACAGAAGCAGACAGTGTTTATTCTCTATGCGATAAGCGGAGTTCTCGGAATAACCGCGATCCTGCTTGCGGAGCAGAGATTTTTAAGAGCGATGCTGCTTCTGATGTGCGTATTGATATTCCTGCTTATCGCGTCGACGATGGGCAAGAACAGCTTTGTCCACAAAGTTGACGCAAAGCATGAAGAGGAGGATAAGCATGAAGAAAATTAAGGTTATGACAGTATTCGGCACAAGGCCGGAGGCTATAAAGATGTGTCCGCTTGTGCTGGAGCTTAAGAAGCATGAGGAAATAACGCCTATCGTCTGCGTAACGGCGCAGCACAGGCAGATGCTAGATCAGGTTCTTGAAATTTTCGGCGTGGAACCGGATTATGATCTCGATATAATGAAGGACCGCCAGACGCTTGCGGGCATAACGACGCGAGTTTTGACGGGTATGGAGGAAGTGCTTAAAAAGGAGCAGCCGGACATTGTGCTGGTTCACGGTGATACTTCAACGAGCTTCGTTGCAGCGCTTGCCGCGTTCTATCAGCAGATAAAGGTAGGTCACGTTGAGGCGGGACTCAGAACGTATGATATATACAGTCCGTTCCCGGAGGAAATGAACCGCCAGCTCACAGGCAGAATTGCGAACCTGAATTTCTCACCGACGCAGCGGAATTATGATAATCTTATAAAAGAGAACGTAAACCCCGAGTCGATTTATATCACGGGCAACACTGTAATTGACGCGCTGAAAACAACCGTGCGCGAGGATTATACGTTCCGTGACGAGACTCTGCAAAAGCTTGATTATGAAAACAAGCGCATAATTATCGTAACGGCGCACCGCCGTGAAAATCTCGGCAAGCCGCTTGAAGATATATGTGAGGCGATAAAAGAAGTGGTCATGTCGCATCCCGATACCGAGGCTGTATATCCGGTGCATCTTAATCCTGCGGTGCGCGAGACAGTTAACGGAATCTTAGGAAACGTTGAAAGAGTGCATCTGATTGATCCGCTTGATACGGACGAGCTGCATAACGCGATCGCGCGCAGCTTCATGGTTATGACCGATTCGGGCGGCATCCAGGAGGAAGCGCCGGCGCTCGCGAAGCCGGTTCTTGTGTTAAGACGGGAGACGGAGCGTCCAGAGGCGGTAGAAGCGGGCACCGTTAAAATTGCGGGCGTTGATAAGAACGTTATAATTAAGCTTGCAAACGAGCTGTTAGACGATGAAACAGCATATCGGGAAATGGCGCAGGCAGCTAATCCGTATGGTGACGGAGAGGCATCAAGAAGAATTTGCGAAGCTCTCTTGTACGAATTCGGACTTTCAGACAGCAAGCCGGATAATTTTTAAATATAAAACAACAAAGACGGCGGTCAACCTACCCGCCGTCTTTTTTAGTTTTAAAGTAATCAGCAATAGAATTTGATATTGTCCACCTTCATGTGTTCCTGCCAACGTCTGCAAATATAGAAAAATTGTGCATTGATGACATCTGCTATATCATTTAATTTATTTTGTGGAATACGGCTGTTATTATTCGCAATAATACATCCGCCCTTTGATGTAAGCCATATTTTGGTAGCATTTTCGGTTGGACGCCCCTCTGCCACATGAACATGTATAGGTTCTGAATTTTCGTTTGACCAAAAATAAACCCAATATCCGCCTATATGGAACAGATTAGGCACAGCATACACCTCCGGTCTTTGCAAACCTGAATATTAAATGCGCGTTATACTGCAAAAATTCTTCAAATTCTGCTATTTCTTTATCACTGAATCCATCTCGCAGAATCCATTTATACGAAGGCAGCACACATCTTGCACTTTCAAAACCATCATCGGACGGACGCTCAAAATGCACCTCTACGCATTCATGTCCATCTTCATCAAATACCTGTGTATGCACGATTTCTGTTTCGTCTGCTAATGTAATGTATGGGTAAATCATGGCTATCTCTCCTTCTGAATATCTTTCACTCTATTATATCAGAAATATACCTTTTTGTCTATATTTTATACCAATACTATTTACTTAATAAGCAAGTGAGTCAATCACAGTCTGATCAACCTCAACGGTCAGTCCGTGCTTCTCAAGCAACGCGGGAAGCTTATTCACAATAATATCTTGTGTGATCTGCTGATTAAGCTCCTGTTCATCAACTGCGCTTTTATCAAGCGGCAGACGCATGATGATATGATAGCCGTATACGCTCTCGCAAATGCCGATCTCGTTCATGCCAAGTGAACGTGTTATATCTTCAAACTCGGGAACCATTTCGCCGGCTGTGAAATAATAGCCTTCAGGATAGTAAAGGCTTCCGGGATCCTCGGAATACTCCACAATAAGCGCATCAAAATCCTCGCCTGCCTTAGCGCGGGCAAGCAGCTCGTCCGCCAGCTCCTTCTGCGGTGTACCGTTCTCATCTACTGCCGAAATGAGGATATGCTTCGCGTGAAGATAATTGTCGTTGTAAAACTTCTTCACACCCTCTTCGGAAATATCATCTGCGAAAAGCTTTTCCTGCATGTAAGCAGCGGCAATTACTCTATCTACGAACGCATCAGTGATACCGTTTTCGGCAAGATACTCGCGGTAGCCGTACTCGTATCCGAAACCATCGTAAATCAGAAGCTCCTTTTCTGACTGCTGCGCTGCTTTTTCCTCGTCAGTGAAGGATAGCCCTTCCGCAGCAAATACAGCCTCTAACGAAAGCATATTCGTTGCGGCGTTAACGGCGTATTGCTGAGCATAATCGATACTCATACCGTAAGATAAGAATTCGTCAACGTATATCTTAAGCTCGGACTTATTCATAGCAAAATTACCGATCCTGACTGCAACAGAGTTGTCCGATGCAGAGCTTACAGTTATTTCGCGCGTTTGGTCATCGTAATCGACCAATGCGCTCAGCGACTCAGAAATGAACCGCAGCGGCACCATTGTGAAGCCGTTTTCGGTAAGCTCGGGCGCTTCTTCAAGCGATATTTCAGTGCCGTTTACAAAAGCGGTTTTATTGCCTATCTGCAAGGCGATCTGTGTGCCGCCATTCATTATCATGACGGTCTGCGTCTCGCCGTCCCAGTCTACCTCCGCGCCGAAAGCCGCGGAAATTACACGTACCGGAACGAGAGTAACACCGCTGCCGACAACATACGGCGTTTCTACCTCAACACTGTTTCCGTTAATAGAAAGCGTGCTGTCGCCGACACGAAAGCGTATCTCGGCCGCATTGGCGGCGGACGGTATAACCGCTGCCAATGCCGCAATCGCGCATATTGCGCTTATTAGTTTTTTTATTTTCATCTGTTATTCTCCTAAGACTGCTATTTCTGAGATATGACAATAATTCTTGTTCGGCTCTGTGTCTCCGTCGCCGTTATAGCGGATATACTTCGCTGTTACCGGCGCGGGGAACATATACTTCTCAAATTCCTCAGTAGTGCCGGTGTTCTGTGTTTTCGGAAGCGCCGTTTCCCATGTGTTTCCGTCTGCGGAATACTCGATAAGGAACGGATATGTTCTCTCGCTGCCCTTCCACATCGCTATAGCAACTCCGATTACTGTCTTTTCCGAGCCCAAATCAAGCGTGAGCATATTCGGACCGTTTGCCGACCAGCGTGTTGCGATATCAAGGTCAACCGCGCCGTCCTCAAGATTGCCGTCATTATCGGTTGCAGTAACGCCGTAAACGTCAAGCTGATTAGCGTAATACTTTTCGCCGGTACCGTTTATTGCAACAATCTCGATCTCATCGGGAACCGGAGCGGAGGTGATGCTCTTCTTTAATGATGCCGCCGCAGTGTCGCCAAGACCCTGCTCAACGTCTGATATAACGATAAGTCCGTCGTTCCAGTAAACTGTCTTGCCTATGCTCTCTGCGATTGCTCTTAACGGAACGAGCGTTCTCTCCTCACGGATCACCGGAGCGGTATCCATTTCTTTTTGCTCTGACTCGCCGCTGCTGCCAACTATATAATCTGCGTCGCCTATGACCATTGATACATAGCTCTTGTCAGGCATAGTAATTCTTACAGTCTGCGTATCGGGAATCCATTCAACATCAGCGCCGAATGCTTCTGAAATAAATCTTACCGGAACAAGAGTGCGGTCGTTCTCGTCTATGATCGGAACAACGTTTGTGTTTTCGTTATCGATACGTACCGGCTTACCCTTTATAAGCGCCGTCGGAGTGCCGACTACAAGCGTTACGCTCTCGCCTGTGTATAAATCGTCAATATTCCATGACTTCTTTGAAAGATCCGGGTTCTTCGCGCCGTTTACTGTGATCTGCGGAACAGGGATCGTTTCCGTGTCAAAGCCTAAATAGTAGCTTGTATGTGTCGGTTGGTTGTAGCAGGTGTTCTGTAATGCAACGTGCAGTCTGTACTGAATATCGTGCATGAGCGTAGGAATACGATAGCCTGTCGGCACTGTAGTTGTGTAAAGTCTGAGCGCGCTGCTGTCCTTTAACGGATAGATAACTTCCTCACGCCAGTCGCCTAAAAGGTCGGCTGTGAGTGACGGAGTAGCCTTCGTGCCGTTTACAGCATATGTGCCGCTTGCGGTGAAGATCGTGTCTGTTTTCTGCGTGTCGTGGTTCCATTTACCGATATAAATGTTGTCCTGAACCTCACGACCGAGATCGCCGTCCCACCAGGTGAAGAAGTTAGCCGCCATTGTGTAGCTTGTCGAGATAACCTCACCCTTTGATGTGGTTAAAACGCCTGCTGCCGACCAGCCCTCAGCACCCGGATAATATGGGTCGATATCCTCAGCCGCGCCGCGTCCGTTATCGTTGCCGGTGAACTCGCCGTAAAGTATCTCGCCTGTTCTCGCGTCACGCATCTCGTAGCCGTATGCCGAGCCCTTGTCCTCGTGACATGAATATACCTCAAGTCCCGGTCTTGACGGGTCTAAATCTCCAACATGCTGAGCATCGCCGTGACCTAAGCCTGTTGAATACATCGGTGTGCCGTCATTATCAACCGCAAGCGAGCCGTAGATGATCTCATCACAGCCGTCATAGTCAACGTCAGCCAGAGACATTGAGTGATTGCCCTGTCCGATGTACTTGTTTTCATAGTCCATCGTGTCAAAGCGCCATTTCTGTGTTAATTTGCCGTCAATAAGGTCGTATGCCGCCATTACAGTTCTTCCGCCTACATCGCCCTCAGGACCTGTGTAATAGCCGCGGCAGAATACCATGCTCGGTCTTGTGCCGTCAAGATAGCCAACGCCGGCAAGATAACGTTCTGAACGGTTGCCCCAGGTGTCGCCCCAAGCTGAAATATCCCACTTAACGCCGTCCTTTGTCGTGCCGGTAATCTGCGGGTCGTAGTCAACCGTATCAATAACAGTTCCGTCCTCGCCGTTAAATACGGTGAGATACAGCGGACCGTCAAGGTTCTTGCCGTTATTATTCATGTACCAGGTCGCTTTCGCGTCGCCTATAACAGTGCCGTCGCCGGCGATTGTGCCGTCGGCTGTGCGGCATGCCATTTCAGCCTTGCCGTCCATGTCAAAGTCGAATACCATAAACTGTGTGTCATGCGCGCCTGAGCGGATGTTCGGGCCCATGTTAACGCGCCACATGCGCGTTCCGTCAAGCTTGTACGCGTCTATAATACATTCGCCTGTAAAGCCTGCCTGTGCGGCGTCCTTAGCGATTGACGGATCCCATTTTAATATAATCTCATACTGTCCGTCACCGTCAAGGTCTGCCGCTGACGCGTCGCCTGCCGAATATGTGTAATCCTCGCCGTTCATGCTGTTTGGCGCAGGCTTTTCGATAGGAATATCAATGTACTGTTCAGACCATGGTGTAACAGCCGCGCACTTTTCGCCTTCAACACCGTTTACGACCGGCGCTACCTGATACGATGTACCGGGGTTTATATCGGTGTAGTTTGTCGCGTTCATGGGCTCAGCGTTTACGAGCGTTCCGTTGCGATAGAGGTTGTACTTCGTATCAGCCGATTCCGTTCCGAGCCAGCGCCATGAAAGGAACACGTACTTGTCCACGCTTACCGCAACGAGTCCGCGGTCAATGTCCTCCATAGGTCTCTGAATATCGGGTCGGTTATCGATAAGCTTCTGTGTCTCAGCTGCAGTCTCAGCGCTGCCGCCCACAGCAAGGCTCTGACCTACCTCTGCCGCATGAGCGTAGGGAACGGCAAGCTGTGCAAGCATCGTCACTGCTGCCGCAGATGAAATAATTTTTCGCATTTTCACTGTTGATCTCTCCTTTTATTTAAATAATGTTAATATAATTGTAGCATAAATTGAAGTAATTCACAAGAGCGTTGAAAGAATTAATCGGAATTTTATACACAAAAGGAGTGCAGACATAATGCCTGCACTCCTTTTCAAAACTTTTTATTTATTCTGCATAATCTGCGTATATATTGTCTATCGCAAATTTTCCGTACTGCCAGTCGCCTGAGAAATACATTCTATCCAAATTGGTTGCAGTAAGATCAGCTGTACCTGTAGCTAACTGCTTTCCTGCAGCATCTGTAATAGTATATTTCATAGTCTTGTTTGTAAAGTCAAGCTCGGTATCAACAGCAATTGCTGTTCCGTTAACAAATCCGTTTATTGCAGTTCCGTTAAAGCTTGAATTCTTTCCGCCGGTATGTACAGATATATCAAATACCTTTGTGCCTTCGGTGTCAACAAACTGTAAGGTTACTGACGCATCTTTACCGTCTGTTCTTATCTGATACGGTTCAATTTCAAAACCAAATTTCAATACGGAATATTCTGAAAGTTCCATATTTCTGTTATATTCAAGCTTTTTGCCTGAACCGTTTGAATTATTACCGATAACGAGAACATTTCCGTTTCCAACTGCTGTCATACCCGCAAATGATTTATCAGCAGCCGAGTCAAGAATTGCACTTAAACTATTGGTTGAAGAATCTGTTATCCATTCACCAACACTTGTGATTGTTGAGAAGTCCTCGTAGTATTTGCTTGAATACAGAACCAGACTAATAGTTCTTTCAACGTCATTTATCTTGGCTGTTACAGTAACGGTCTTTTTAACATCATCCTGCGCGTATCCTTCCGGAATAGTAATAACTCCGTTTTCAACCGTTAACTCGCTGTCGCTGCATGACCATTGCGCGTCTGCGTTTGTAACTTTGGTTATAGCTGTACCAACATCATTCTTTGCGTCTACAATATTTACATTTATAGTCGTTTCTGCCTCAGCCTTTACACGCGTTTTATCCGCGCTAAGCGCGAACGATGCAATGTCCTCAACTCCGGGCTCGCCAACGAAGTTCGCTGTAAGCGTGATATTATCACGCAGTCTGAAGGTGTATTCAGCATCTGTTGAAACTATGATGCCGTTAGCTGACCAGTTCAAAAATGCGCGGCCTTCGTTAGCCTTTGCAACAACTGTTTTTACTGTGTTAAGCACTGCTGTTTCTTCTGTTACAGGCTCTGACGGCTCTGTTTCCTGCTTAATCTCAGCTGTTCCCATATTGCTGTCGTTTACGCCGACAGTAAGCGTATATTCCGGAAGCGGATCACGCTTAAGCTGTGCAACATGGAGATTTGTCACTTTATAGCTGTATGCCGCTCTGTCCTTACCGAAATGTACCTGTGTAAGCTTTTCAGGCAATACTGTGGTTGAAGTTGTCTGATAGTTTTCCAAAGCGATCGTTGCCGCTTCTCCGCCGCCTACAGATACGCTGAGCGTACCGAGGTCGGTATCAACGATTGCTCTTATATCTACCCATGTACCCTGACTGAGCGGACCTGCCTCGGTAGTTGTTTCTCCGACAGTTACAATACCCTTATCGCCTATTGTAAACAACGGAAGTCTCGCCGTACCCGAACGGTTCTTATCGTTTGTGCCTGTTACAAGACTTACAACCGAACCTGCACCGGATGTATAGTTGAAGCTGCCTTCAAACATATATTTACCCGTGTTTGTCATGCCCGGATCTGTTGCGTCAAAGTTTTTCCAGAGATAGAATGATCCGCCGCCTGATGCATTGATTTCAGTATACCATATATCGCCTTCGTTGTTTAAGATATGAGCGCCTGATGCTGCGCCGCTTCCTATGAAGCTCCAGCCATACTCTGTAATATCCTGACCTGCGCTTGCGCCATAGTAGTTAAAATCATCATTAAGAAGCTCGGTATCAATATCCGTAGGCTCATATACTGCCGAATATGTATCCGCATCTTCACCTGTGTCTACTATAATAGATCCGTCGCCAGGGTCGCTTGCGCTGCGGACAACAGCCGTATAAGTATCGGTCTCGCCAAGAACGAGATCTGCCGGATCATATTTATTGAATTCTTCAATTGTGAAGTTTTCACCGTTAGCACCTGTCGGCTCTATCTGTCTTGAATAAATATGTCCCTTTGTTTCTCCTGCAGCAGTCTTGATTTCAATGTCAAGTATGCCGTAGGTCTTGATGCTCTTTTCTGCGTCCTGTCTGTAAATCGTAGCTGATACCACGCGACCGTCTTCGCCGAATGTAATATCCTTAATTACAAGCGGAAGTGCTGGGAGGTTACTCGGTACATATACTGTAGGCCACATGCTGTTAGGAGCTGCGCCTGCCTTTACTATCTCCTCAGGAACTACATACGCGTTATCTGTTGTTGTTCTCATTCCTGTTACAAGCGGACGGAGAACTTCTGCTTCTACAGCTGCAATTTCGCTGTCAGCTGCCATAGCGATTGTCTTTTCTGCCTCGTTAAAGAAGAATGACGCTGTGTTGTCTGCACCGGCTGTGTTGCAGTGTGTACCGTCTACAGCCGTGCCCCTCTGTGAGTAGAAATAATAGTCTGTCGCGTTTCTTTCGAATTTGTCCGCACCGCGTATATCTTTAACTGTTTTACATACGTCCTCGAGCCAGTCAAGAGTAGGCTGGTTAAGGTCAACGAATGCAACGTCAGTTACGCCATCGGCTGTGATACCTGCCGCAATTATCTCGTCAGCCCATGCGTATGTAGCGTCTACAACGCTTACGCCGCCGTTAGCGTCCGCTACCGCTTTCGATACAAACTCATCTGCTTTTGCCTTGCCTGCGGTTATAAGTATCTCCGTATAGTATTTAGCTGCCTTGGAGAAGCCGCTGAGCGTTGAAGACCATTTGTTGTTCTTATCATCATACTGGCCGTCATTATGTCTGTCTATAGGACCTACATAGAGAGTGTATGCGCCAACTTCATGTGCCTTTTCGTAATACTTAGGAATTGAGGTCAGGTAACCAAGCGTTCCGGGAGCAACCGTTGAGTCGTTCTTGTGATTATGTCCGTACTGAACATACACATAGTCGCCCTTGCCTATATGAGCGTTTGCTGCACCCCAGTGCTCTCTGTCAAATGCGTTCAGTCCGCCTTCGCCCTGGTTTACGGCAACTATGCCCTTAGGGAAGTACTTTGAAAGGAATGAGCCTGTTCCTCCGTAGTTCTGGAGCATAAAGAACGGCTGTGATATCTGATAGTCGCATCCCGTTGAGTCATTATACATCCATACAGTAGGAAGCTGACCGTCAATCTTTCCTATTTCAATTGATTCTATTGCCACGTTATCGCCGACTACAACAACATTGAGCATATCATCATTGTAAATGCTCTTTGAGTCTTTCAGATAGAACGGCTGAATTGTGGTGTTGAATTCAACTATCTTTTCCTCGCCTGCAGTCATGGATTCTTCCAATATGATAGCGTGATGTCTTTCTGAGAACAATGTTGCTGTCGCGCCCGCAGTCTTATCAAAGGTTGTCAATTTAACCTTTACATTATAGTAGCTGTCGCTTTCAGCTTTCATAGCAAAACGGATAGGATAGTCGCCGTCGATCTTGCTCTTCGCTACAGTTGCAGCCTTGTCTACGCCGAGGTAGTCATCTGATGCCGCAGCGCCTTCTCCACCTGCCTTAAGCGTTACATTTTGTCCTGTCTTTGTTATAACACCGTCTATATGCTGACCATAGCTGTCGCCGTGTCCGTCAGTACCTAAGAATCCGTACTGTACCGGTGACTTGCCGGCATTCTCTGCATATACGTCATCTGCTGTTACGGCAATCCAACCGTCTTCAACGTTTTCGCTTGTACCAAAGTCGAATTTCCATGTTTCGGTTATTTTGATATCCGGATCTTCTGTCTCAACCGGGATTGTCGGTGTCGGAGTAGGATCGTCAACCGAATCTGTCGGCTTTTCCGTTTCAACCGAATCTGTCGGAGTCTCGCCTGATGCTGTTACCGCGTCAGCGAGCGGCTTCATTCCGCCTGTTGAATCCCACAGGAAATATCTTGCACCCTCTTCCACAGCGTGGATAGTGTTTGTTGTCTCGCCGGCAAAAATGTCAACAGAATCAGAGATGATTTCCGCTGATTCAAGCGCACCATTGTCGTCATATGTAGCCTTAATTATCGCCGCTTTTCTGTCTGTGTCAGATGTTTCGTTAAGATTAAACGTAACGTCTGCCGCAAGCGCGCTCGCCGCGGATGCGGATATAGCCGCAGCCGTAATTAAGGACAACACTTGTTTTGTTGTTTTCCTCATTATTTTTCCTCCCTTTTAAAATAAAATATGGTTGTAATTCATTATAGCACAGATTTGGATAAAAGAAAAGTATTTAATTGTATTTTGTACGTTTTTTTCAATTAATTACCCTGATTTTTGTTGATTTTAACCAACGGTGTTTTACCGTGCATTTTGTTAATCTCTTTAATTAAGTAATAAATTTACAATTTGATATAAGCTTGCTATTGAAAAACCGAATATTATATGATATAATCAGGATATTAAGGAGATGTGATAATATATGAAATTAGGAATAGTAGGTCTGCCAAATGTCGGCAAATCGACCTTGTTTAACGCGATTACACAGGCGGGAGCGGAGAGCGCGAACTATCCGTTCTGTACGATAGAGCCCAATGTGGGCATAGTGGACGTGCCTGATGAGAGAATAGACAAGCTTGCTGAAATGTACAATCCGAAAAAGGTGACGCGGGCATATATCGAGTTCGTTGATATCGCGGGTCTTGTAAAGGGTGCGTCAAAGGGCGAGGGTCTCGGAAACCAGTTCCTTGCGTCAATCCGTGAGTGTGACGCGATAGTTCATGTTGTGCGCTGCTTTGAGGACGAAAACATAACCCATGTAGACGGCTCAATCGATCCGGTACGCGATATTGAAACGATAAATCTTGAGCTTATCCTGTCAGACATGGAAATGCTTGAAAGAAAGATAGACAGAACGAAAAAGCAGATGAAGGGCGATAAATCGCTCGCCTCAGAGGTTGCGCTTTATGAGAGAGTAAAGGCGGCAATGGAGGAGGGCAAGCTTGCAAAGTCGCTTGATTATGATGATGACGAGCTCGCGCTTATGAAGGAGCTGTTCCTCATAACCATGAAGCCGGTCATATACGCGGCAAACGTCGCTGAGGACGATTTTGCAAACGGCATAGAGAACAATCCGTTCGTGAACCGGGTAAAGGAATACGCGGCGGGTGAAAACTCAGAGGTAATGCCTGTTTCGGCAAGAATAGAAGAGGAAATATCGGAGCTTGAGGATGATGAGCGCGCTATGTTCCTTGAAGATCTCGGAATGGAGGAGTCAGGTCTTGACAGACTCATAAAGGCGAGCTATTCACTTCTGGGACTTATAAGCTATCTCACGGCGGGCGAGCCGGAGGTTAGGGCATGGACAATTAAGAAGGGCACAAAGGCGCCGCAGGCTGCCGGAAAGATCCATTCTGACTTTGAGCGCGGCTTTATCCGCGCGGAGGTTGTGCATTTTAATGATCTCATGAGCTGCGGCACAATGGCGGCGGCAAAGGAAAAGGGTCTTGTAAGAAGCGAGGGCAAGGAATACGTCATGAAAGACGGCGACATTGTACTGTTCAGATTTAACGTTTAATGGCGAAGGATAATATTCATAAAGGCCACAGGGAGCGGATGTACGCTAAGTTTGACGATGTGGGCTTTGAGGGCTGGTCAAAAATTGAGATAATCGAGTATATGCTGTATAACGTGATCCCGCAGAAGGATACAAATCCTATCGCGCATAGGCTCCTTGATTACAACATGAATAGTCTTGTAAAGCTGTTTGAAAACGCGGAGGATTTCAGAATGGCCGGCGCGGTTAAGGATGTCGGACCGGCCACGGTACGTTTTTTAAGAAGCCTTAAAGAGTTCATGCTGTACTATCAGCGGGAAAGCATAAAGGAGCGTCCGGTTCAGCTCACTCGTGATAATTTCTATGAGATTCTCGGAATGCTTAACCTCTCAGATGAAAATGAAGAAATTGCCGTTATATGTATGGACAGGCATCTCAAAATCAAGGCGGCGGTAAAGCTCACGGAGTACAGCGACACGGCTCATGCAAGCTTTCATATTGACAGGCTGATAAAGACGGTAACCAGGAATTCGGCGTCTAATGTCGCGATCATACATACGCATCCGAGCGGAGTAGACAGAGCGTCTTATGAGGATGTGCTGATGACAAAAGAGGTGCAGCGTATTTTAGAAACAATTCATGTAAGTCTTGTGGATCATTTTATCGTATGCGGCGACAGGCTGATAAGCGTTCTGCAGACGATACATAAAATGGAGGAACGTCATGCCGGAACAAATCGGAGATAACCTTGAAACCAGGGTAGATGCTGTAAGCAGCAGCGGACAGAATGTTTTACATACGATAGCAAAGACAATAGGTCTTGATCCGAATGCTCTGTCGCTTTCAAAAATCATAGGCTCAGTCATTTTACTCATAATACTTATTGCGATAAGCAAAATAATCTGCGGCATATTCAGCCGGGCATTTAAAAAATCAAAATTGACAGAGGGCATGAAGAAATTCATGGTAAGGGCTGTAAAATACATACTTTATTTTCTGTCGATCCTGATTTTCTGTGATTCGATCGGCATACCCATAACATCGATGCTTGCAATATTCAGCCTGTTAGGTCTTGCGATTTCGCTTTCGATTCAGAATTTGCTCGGCAACGTCATGAGCGGTATATCGCTTTTGATGCTGAAGCCGTTTGATATAGGAGATTACATTGAAACCGATGTTGCGGGAACGGTAAAGAACATAGGCTTGTTCTATACCGAAATTCTCACGCTTGATAATAAGCGGGTCTATATCCCTAACGAGACCATAATGGGCTCAAAGCTTATAAATTATCATTCGGAGGATACGCGCCGGATAGATATAACCGTGAATGCCGCGTATGACTACGAAATAAGCGCAGTAAAGGCGGCGCTCTATGATGCGGTTGAGTCGGTGCCGACTATTTTAAAGGACAAGCCGGCGGTTATAGGCGTTGCCGGTTACGGCGAAAGCGCAATTTTATACGATATTAAAGCGTGGTCAAAAACCGAGGATTTTTTAGCGTCAAAATACGCGCTAACAGAAGCCGTATCGGAGTGCTATTCAAAGCACGGCGTTAAAATGGCATATAACAGGTTAGAGGTAGAATTGATTAAGTAAATAATGTATGTTATAAATAAAAAGAGGAGGAATTTCAATGGAAGAAGAAATCAAGCTTGAAGAGCAGGCAGCGGCAGAAGAGGCTGCTGCACCGGTAACAGAGACCGCTGCACCGGCAACGGAGCCGGCTGAACCGGTAGAGGCGGATGTAACGCCGGAGCCGGAAGGAGAGCAGGAGGAGACGATCGGGAACATTAAGATCTCGGTTGATGTTGTTACAACGATCGCGGGCATTGCCGCGTCGGAACTTGATGGTGTATCGATGTACACGTCATTTGCAGCCGGTGTAGCGCAGCGTCTGGGTGCAAAGAAGAGCACGTCAAAGGGCGTTAAGGTAGATATGAATGCCAACAGCGTAAGTGTTGATCTTTACATCGTTGTCGAGTACGGCGTTAAGATTCCGGAGCTGGCATGGAACATTCAGGAGAATGTAAAAACAAAGATCGAAACAATGACAGGTCTTGATGTTTCAAAGGTGAATATCCATATTGAAGGGATCAGCTTTGAAAAGGAAGAAAAACCGGCAGAGGATGCGGCAGCGGCTGAATAAAATAATTTAAATTATTATTTTACTATTGACAAATTCGAAAAATTGTGTTATCATATTACTCGTGTTTAAGAGAAATTATAGCACATGCGTTCTTAGCTCAGCTGGATAGAGTGACTGGCTACGAACCAGTAGGTCGGGGGTTCGAGTC
>JAFLUC010000027.1 GCA_022509005.1 Oscillospiraceae bacterium
ACGGAGGATGGAACACTACGTCTGCTCTGTCATTTATGAATATGCCGATACTTGCTTATGCAAGCGAGATTCGTAATGCGGTGTTGGTAATGCATGGCGAGAAAGCACACTCCTGTTATTTCAGTAAGGATGCTTTTAAAAAACTCCGAGGGGATAACAAAGAGTTACTGATTATTCCCGACGCAGTACACACAGACCTCTATGACCGGACAGATGTAATTCCTTTTGATAAACTCGATGAGTTTTTCAAAACATATCTTGTTTAAGAGTATTGGAATAATAAAATAAAGAATGAGGAAGTCATATCGGTAAAAACGAAGTGTATTATAACAGTAGTTTCTCTTATGGCATCTGGAATTACAGATTCTTCGCTGACGTTCCGTTTGGCAAAAGAAATCTGGGAATAACTGAAATTTAAAGTGTAGTCGGAATCCGAATTAATAAGTTGGATTCCGATTTTTTTATTTCAATATTATTACAAATTTAGATTCACGTGCAAGCTGCAATTTTACACTTGAATAATTTTCCGGCTTATGATATACTATAAAATGAATTTTTAATATATAAAAGAGGATAATAACAATGAAAGAAACTATCTTGGCCAAATACGGCGAAATTATATTGAAGGGCGGAAATCGTCCGAGATTTGAAAAAATGCTTATCGATAATATTAAAAGAGCGCTTAAAAATGTGGCGAAATGCCGCGTTGCTATACGACAGGCTACTATCCTTGTTGATGATTTCGAGGAGGATAAAATAGATATTATCGTAGAGCGTATGTCGAAGATATTCGGAATAACCTCTATTACAAAGGCGGCGTTGTGCGAGAAGGAACTGCCGGTGATTTTTGAGACAGCAAAGGAATATCTTAAGGATGATCTGTCACGACCTGCGAGATTCAAGGTTGAGGCAAAGCGTTCGGATAAGTCGTTCCCACTCAATTCAACCGAGCTTGCAATTAAGCTTGGCGGTGATCTTGACGATGCTTTTCCGGATATCGTATGTGATGTACACAATCCGGAGATAACTGTAAAATGCGAGATTCGCGAGGCGGGCGCATATATCTATATACTGGAGAACAGAACAGAAGGTCAGGGTGGAATGCCTATAGGTTCAGGCTCAAAGGCTACACTGTTGCTCTCGGGAGGTATAGACAGTCCTGTTGCTGGGCATATGATAGCAAAAAGGGGCGTAACGATTGATGCGGTCAATTTCTTCTCGTTCCCGTATACATCAGACCGTGCAAAGGAAAAGGTTATAGACCTTGCAAAGATTCTCGCACGATACACATCGAGAATGAATTTGTATATAGTACCGTTTACAGAAATTCAGCTTGAGATACGAGATAAGTGTCCTGAGGAGTATATGACGCTTATAATGCGTAGGTTCATGATGCGGATTTCGGAAAAAATCGCGGTTGAGAACGGCTCAAAAGCACTCATAACCGGTGAGAGTGTTGGTCAGGTTGCGAGCCAGACGCTTTCCGCGCTCGACGTCACAAACGCAGTAATTGATATGCCTGTGCTGCAGCCGCTAATAGGCATGGACAAGCTGGAGGTGATCAACCGTTCTGTCGAGATCGGGGCGTATGACACATCCATTCTGCCTTATGAGGATTGCTGCACCGTATTTACGCCAAGACATCCTAAGGTGAACCCTAAGCGAAAAGATGTGGAAAGGTTTGAGTCGGTACTTGACATAGAGGCACTCGAAACTGCGGCAATCGAGGGAATAGAATGTATAGAGGTATATCCTGATTGATAAATGATAGGGGGATAAATATGAAAGCGGAAATGAACGGAATAAACGAGGAGCTTGTACGGCTTCTTGAAGATAAAAATTTAACGATATCGTCGGCTGAAAGCTGCACAGGCGGACTTTTTTCGGCGTTTATAACTGACGTTTCGGGCGCGTCAGGTGTGTTTAACGAAACTATTGTGACATATTCAAATGAAGCTAAAATTCGCGAGCTTGGTGTAAAGGAAGAAACACTTAATCAATTTGGCGCTGTTTCGCGTGATGTTGCATACCAGATGGCGGATGGTATATGCCGCCGCACGGGCGCGGATATAGGCGTTGGTATAACGGGGCTTGCCGGACCTACGGGCGGTAAAACAAAGAAGCCCGTCGGAACCGTGTTTGTCGGACTTAATATAAAGGGTGAAATCCGTGTATTTCATCTTCTTATAAATGGAGCTCGCGACGAGATACGCGAGGAGACATGCAGATTTGTATTTGAAAAACTTCTTGAGCTTATCTGAAATTTATTGGATAAAATTTGAAAAAAACTATTGACAACACCGAAAATATACGTTATAATATAACCAAACAAATGTTCGGAAAGGAATAAAGTATATGGCAAAATCAGATAAGAATTCAAAACCGGCGGTTGAACGCAAGGAAAATGAGGAGAAGAAAAAGGCGCTTGACGCAGTTTTTAAGGTAATAGAAAAAGAATACGGCACGGGCTCAATCATGAAGCTTGGCGATACACATGTGTCAAGCGTTGACGCAATACCTACAGGATCGCTTACACTTGATCTTGCACTTGGAATAGGCGGTATTCCGCGCGGCAGAATTATCGAAATATACGGTCCCGAATCATCGGGTAAAACGACGGTTGCGCTTCATGTAGTGGCCGAAGCCCAGAAAATGGGCGGCGAAGCTGCTTTTATAGATGCGGAGCACGCGCTTGATCCTGTATATGCAGGAAATCTTGGTGTTGATATAGACAATCTTATAGTGGCGCAGCCCGATACAGGTGAACAGGCGCTTGATATATGCGAGGCTCTTGTTCGTTCAGGTGCGCTTGATGTTATCGTAATTGACTCTGTTGCAGCACTCGTTCCTAAGGCTGAGATTGAAGGCGAGATGGGAGATACGCATGTAGGACTTTTGGCACGGCTTATGTCGCAGGCACTCAGAAAGCTTACGGCAATAACCGCTAAATCCGGTACAGCTGTAATATTTATTAATCAGATACGTGAAAAGGTGGGCGTGATGTACGGCAATCCTGAAACTACTCCGGGAGGACGAGCACTGAAATTTTTCTCATCGGTACGTCTTGATGTTCGCCGTCAGGAGCAGTTAAAGAGCGGTTCTGAGGTAATAGGAAACCACACAAAGGTAAAGATAGTTAAGAACAAGGTAGCGCCGCCGTTTAAGGAAGCGGAGTTTGACATAATGTACGGTAAGGGAATTTCAAAGACAGGAAATATTCTTGATGTTGCCGCAGAGCTTGATATTATAAAGAAGAGCGGAGCATGGTACAGCTATGACGGACAGAAGATAGGACAGGGTCGCGATAATACTAAAAAGTATATGGAGGAGAACCCTGATTTCACCAAAATGATAGATTTGATGGTTCGTGAAAAGCTTCGTCCCGAGACTGAGAGACGAGTGGTTGAAATGAACGAAAATGAAAAGGAATTCTTGGATAATTTTGTAGAAACAGATGAAAATTAATTTAAATGCCAAAAACATATTGACGTTTTTCTGATTTTGGGGTATTCTATTAACAGAAATAATTTTATAGTTTAGGGGGCATTTCAATGGTTTCAGGTGAAGTAACAGTAAACAATTCTGTAGGACTCCATGCAAGACCTGCAACTTTCTTTATACAGAGAGCGAACTCATTCAAGTCAAGCATTTGGGTTGAAAAGGATGACAGAAGAGTAAATGCAAAGAGCTTGCTCGGCGTATTGTCACTCGGCATTGTAAAGGGTACAGATATCACAATTGTCGCGGACGGTGCAGATGAGGAGGATGCTGTTAAGACTCTTGTCGGCATTATTGAATCCAACTTTTCAGAATAATTAAAAATCGAAATTGTGGAGATAATAACTCCATATGAATAACTCTGCAAAGAAATGCAGAGTTATTTTTATCTATATAAAGGAATTATGAATCATATATGTTTGATTTTGAAGAAGAAATAAAAAACCTTCCTGAGCAGCCGGGAGTATATCTCATGCATAACAAGGAGGATGAGGTTATCTATGTCGGTAAGGCAAAGATACTGAAAAACCGTGTACGCCAGTATTTCAGAAAAAATTCCAACCATACTCCCAAGGTGCTCGCAATGGTTGCGCAGGTGGCGTATTTTGAATATATAATAACCGATTCAGAGCGTGAAGCTCTTGCTCTGGAGAACAATCTCATTAAGAAATATAAGCCGAAATATAACATACTGCTCAAAGATGACAAGCAGTATCCATATATAAAGGTTTCAATTAATGAGCCGTACCCCAGAGTTTTTATGGTGCATAGAATGGCAAAAGACGGCGCGAAATATTATGGACCGTATATGGGCAAGGGAACAATAAAGAACACTCTTGAAATAATACAGAAGCTGTTCAAGCCTCCAACATGTTCACGACGTTTTCCACAGGATATAAGAAAGGGCAGACCATGCCTTAATTATCATATAGATAACTGTATAGCTCCGTGTACGGGGAAAATACCGAAAGAGGAATACCGCAAGACCTTCTTTGAAATTTGTCGTTTTCTCGAAGGCAAGCATGAAAGGCTCATCGAAGAGCTTACGCGCGATATGAGCGATGCGGCAGCAGCAATGCAGTATGAAAAGGCGGCAGCGTGCCGTGATAAAATCCGTTCAATCCGCGAAACTGCAGACCGCCAGAAGATTGTAAACACACAGAAGCATAACGACATTGATGTAATTGCTGCGGCGAGCGAAGGCGAGCTTGCGTTTATAGAGGTGTTCTTTATACGGGAAGGCAAGGTAATAGGAAGAGAGTATTACAGGATTGAGAACATCAAGGGTTCCGATAAATCCGAGATGATAACAGATTTTGTTAAGCAATTCTATTCATCATGTGATTTTATTCCGACAGAGCTTATAACTGAAGCGCCTTTGGAGGATAGCGAGACTATTGCCGATTGGCTCAGAGAGCTTAAGGGCAGAAAGGTAATCATAACATCGCCAAAGCGCGGAGAAAAGCTGCAGTTGGTTTCAATGGTGCGTATGAACGCAGAAAAAGCTCTTTCAAATCATAAGCTTAAGGTGCTCAAAGAAAAGGAAAAGAGCGGTGTTTTAAAATCACTGCAGGAGCTTCTGTCGCTGCCAAAGCCTCCGAACCGTATTGAAGCATATGATATTTCAAACATACAAGGCAGCGACAATGTGGCGGCGATGGCAGTGTTTGAATACGGCAGACCCGCAAAGCGCAAATACAGAAAATTCAAGATAAAGACCGTTGATGGCGCAGATGATTACGCGTCAATGAAGGAGGTAATCTTCCGCCGTTTCCGCCATGGACTTGAAGAGGAAATGCAGGTTCAGTCAGGCGAGCTGAATATCCGTGACGCAAAATTTCTTCCGTATCCTGATCTTATCCTGCTCGATGGCGGAAAGGGACACTTAAACGCCATAACTGAGGTTATGGAAATGATTGATAACGATACACCAATGTTCGGCATGGTCAAGAATGACAGACACCGCACAAGAGGACTTATAGGTCATGACGGTGAAATAGAGATAAGTCTGCAGAGCCCTGTATTTAAGCTGATAACCCATATTCAGGACGAGGTGCATGACGCGGCAATATCGTATTTCCGCAAGCTTCATGACAACATTACCTCTGAGCTTGATAAAATTCCGGGAATAGGAGAAAAAAGACGTACTGCGCTATTGACTAAATACGGAAATATTGATAAAATAAAGAATGCAGAGGTAGCAGACCTCGCAGATACAGAATCTATGGATATTAAATCAGCAGAAGCGGTATATAATTATTTCAGAAAAAAAGGATAGCAGAATGAAACTTATAAAAAAAGGCAGAATCTCGTACTATATTATACCGTCGTTTCAGGCGACGGGGCTGGTAAACCACTGTATCTCAACGCGTGAAGGCGGAGTGAGCGAAGGGATTTACAGCAGTATGAATTTCCGCTTCAATTGTGATGATAAGCGGGAAAATGTTACAGAGAATTTTAAACGAATTTCGGAAGCGATAGGTATTGATTATAGAAGACTTGTGCTGTCACGGCAGACTCATGATGATATAATTCATACAGTTGAGGACTCTGATATCGGAAACGGTATTATGTTTGAAAACAAATTTGAAAGCGTTGACGGACTTATAACCGATAAACCGGGTATAGGTCTTGTAACTTTGTATGCCGATTGCGTGCCAACGATGTTTTTGGATAAGCGTCAGGGTGTAATAGCGACATCGCATTCGGGCTGGAAGGGTACAGTAAAGCGGATTGCCGCTAAAACAGTACAAAAGCTTGTATCAGATTACGGTTCAAAACCGGAGGATATACTATGCGCAATCGGTCCTTCAATACAGCTTGATCATTTTGAGGTAGGCGATGAGGTTGCTGAGATTTTTATTGACAGCTTCGGAAGCGACACAGCTGTTAAATTCAGGGACAGATACCATGTTAATATGCAGCTCGCAATAGAAAAGCAGCTCAGAGCAGAGGGGATCCCGGCAGAGAATATAGATAATTACGGAATCTGCACATATTGTAACAGTGATCTGCTGTTTTCACACAGAAAAACACATGGTAAAAGAGGAAATTTCGGTGCAATAATTGCGTTAAAATAAATGGATAAATGGGTGAATGAGACAGATGAAAAAGCTTTTAAGCATTATAACCGCCTGTTTTTTGGTACTCAGCTTGTGTTCGTGCTCGGTTATAGAGAGTTTTAAAAATGCTATGAACGGGAGCGAGACTCAGACCGGTGCTGAAAGCAGCACGGAGAATGATGACAGTGAAATTACAAACGACATAACTGTCGGCGTAACAGGGCTTGACGAGTACAATCCGCTCACGACCGAATCAGAGTCGGTTCGTGATATATGTGGATTTATTTTCGAGCCGCTGTTTGGTCTGGATGAAAGCGGAAGAACCGTAAGCATGCTTGCTGCGTCGTATACTGTGGCTAATAACGGAAAGTCGATAACGATAAATCTGCGTCAGGGCGTGACGTGGCATGACGGAACTGAATTTTCGTCCAGGGATGTTTTATACACGATAAACATGATTCGCGGCGGCGGAACGAATTACGATAAATTTGCCGAGCCGATTGCAGGTGCGTCTGCAACGGATTCGTCAACTGTTGTGATTTCATTTTCCAGACCTGTTCCGTGCGCAGCGGCTCTTTTGACGTTCCCGATACTTAAAAGCGGGACAGCCGGAATAGTAGGAACGGGACCGTTTTATTATGACGGCGGTAAGCTTACAGCGTATGAGGGGTATTACGGTGGAAGAGCGAAAATAGATACTATAAATATAATGGAAATACCGGATAGGGAAAAATATCTTTCTCTGTTTAACGCGAGCGTGATTGCATTCGCCGGTTCAGATATGCTTGATATGACAAGCTACATGCCCAAGGGAAACGCAAAGGTGTACGATTATGTGTCAAACGACATGGTATTTGCCGGATTTAATACTAAGTCACCGGTGTTCTCGGATAAACCGGCACGTCAGGCTGTATCTCAGATTATAGACCGTGATAGGATAGAAAAGCGTATATACTATTCGCGCGCGCAGGCAAGTGAGATTGCACTTAATCCGGCGTCATGGATGGAGCTTGAAACGAAGAGCAAGCTCAAAAGTAATGATGCAGGTGTACAGGATGCGCTTAAAGGCGGAGGCTGGACTGCAGACGAGAATGGAACGTATAAAAAGGAGACTGAAGGTAGGCTTATATATTTCAGCGTGAATATAATTGTAAACAGCGAAAGTGATGAGCGCGTAAAGATTGCAGAGGAAATTTGCGGTAAAATGAATACGGCGGGGATGAAGACGGCTGTTATAAAATGTACTCCCGAGCAGTTTGATTACAGAGTACAAACCGGTGATTATGATATGTTTATAGGGCAGACGGAGCTTATGCCGAATAATGATATTACACCGCTTGTATCATCGGACGGAAATAGTTTCGGATACAGTGATGAAACTGTTGACACTATCCTTTCTCAGCTTTCGGCGCTTCAGTATGACGAAGAAGTACAGGCTGTTTGCAGAGAGCTGTATAATAAGATTGCTGAGGATGTGCCGTTCGCACCGATATGCTTCATGAAAAAGAGTATTGTAACAATTGCAAAAATTAAAGACGGCGTACAACCATCAATGGAGGCGCTTGTAAGAGACACTCATAACTGGAGGGTGAAATGACGGTAATAATATGCGGCGCGGGCGCCGCGGGACTTATGGCTGCCGGAACTGCGGCAAAGACTGCGGACAAGGTTGTGCTTGTAGAAAAGAATGATGCGGTAGGGCGCAAGCTGCGCATAACGGGCAAAGGTCGCTGTAATATAACAAATGCCTGCGAAATTGAGGACATGATCGGGATGTTTCCGGTAAACGGAAGATTTCTATATTCTGCGCTTTATACATTCACAAATGATGATATTATATCTCTTTTGGAAGACTATGGCGTAAAGACAAAGATTGAGCGCGGAAACCGCGTTTTCCCGGTGAGCGATGATGCTCGGGATGTTGTGGCAGCAATGCGCAAATATGCGCTTCAGAAAAACGTTAAGCTCGTAAAAGCCGAGGTTAAGTCGCTTATTATAGATAATGGAGAAATAAAGGGTATAAAAACCTCATCAGGCAAAATTATGGGTGACAAGGTTATTTTATGCTGCGGCGGAGCGTCATATCCCGTGACAGGCTCTGACGGATCAGGATATAAGCTTGCAAAAATGGCGGGTCACACGATCATAAAACCAGTACCGTCGCTTGTGCCGCTTGTCACGGCAGAAAAATGGTGCAGAGATATAATGGGATTGTCGCTTAAGAATGTAGAGGTGACGGCATATAACGGAAAAGGAAAGAAGGTTCACTCCGGTTTCGGCGAAATGCTGTTCACTCATTTCGGAGTATCGGGACCTATTATTTTGTCACTCTCAGCACACATAAAGAACGTAAAAGACAGCGGCTGTATGATTAAAATTGATTTAAAGCCTGCACTCGATGAAGCGCAGCTTGATGCGCGTGTTCTGCGTGATTTTGAGAAGCAGAAAAATAAGCACATAATAAATTCACTTGACGCGCTTTTGCCTAAGGCGCTTATACCGGTCGTTGTACGACTTGCAGAGATAGAGCCGCACAAGAGTGTGAATGAGATCACGCGGTCTGAGAGAAAGCGGCTTTGCAGCATCATAAAGGGGCTTACGCTGCACATAACTGGATTTCGTCCTATATCCGAGGCGATAGTGACTTCGGGAGGAGTAAAGACAAGTGAAATTGATCCATCAACGATGGAATCGAAAAAGATAAAGGGACTGTATTTTGCAGGTGAGATAATCGATGTGGATGGATATACGGGAGGATTTAATCTTCAGTGCGCATGGTCGACAGGGTATCTTGCCGGATCAAGTGCAGCGGTATAAAAAGGAGAAAATGTATGGAGTTAGGTAGTAAGGTAGTCTGCAAGGCGGCGGTTCAGATGGCAATGAGCGAATCGCGGGCAGAGGAGAATGAAATAAAGGACAAGTTTACAGATAGAGGAATATTATCCGCGGCGGTTGATTTCGGGAGCGATTTCAAGAATGGGGTTCCGAAGATGCTCGAACGCGCTGTTGTAGCGGCAAAGCGCGAGGGTGTAATAGGCGACAGCCATGCCGAGGAGGGCGCGGTAGCCGGCGCGGCGCATGAGGCGATACAGCAGATTTCCGCAAAATGCTTCGGGCTAAACATGGGCGGAAAGATCGGTATAGCCCGCAGCGGTCCGCATATTGCGGTATGCTTGTTCTTTGAGATAGGACTGTTGAATCTGAATGACATAGTAATAGGTCTCGGGCATAGAGCTGTATAAGGGGGAAAATAAAAATGAGTATGATACGAGCAATACGCGGCGCAACTACAGCCGCTATGAATACAAAAGAGGAGATATTTTCGGCATCACAAGAGATGATAGAGAAAATCATCGCTGATAACGATATTGACGTTTCAGATATTTCGGATATAATCTTCACCGTAACGCCGGATATTACAGCTGCATTCCCCGCCGCGGCGGTACGTCGCATGGGTATAGCTGATGTGCCGCTGCTTGATATGGCGGCGCCAAATATCAACGACGCGCTTAAAATGTGCATACGCGTAATGGTGCATATAAATACGGATAAATCGAATAGTGAGCTGCACCATGTATATCTGCGCGGCGCAAAGGTTCTCCGGCCTGATATAGGCAGCAAGGGCAAGATATCTGTTGCGATTGACGGACCTGCGGGCGCGGGTAAAAGCTCGGTTGCGAAAAAGCTTGCCGAGCGGCTCGGATATATCTACATAGATACCGGAGCGATGTATCGCACTGTCGGAGTTTACGGTATCGAAAAGGGTATAGATATTGCAAACGAAAAAGACAGACTCATATCGGAACTTGATAATATAAAAATTGAGATAAACTATGAGAACGGTATTCAGCGAATGTATTTAAACGGCAGCGATGTTACAGGACGCATCCGTGAAAACGACGCATCAATGGCTGCTTCGGCTGTGGCGGTAATACCGGAGATAAGAGAACGGCTTGTCGCAATGCAGCAGGAAATGGCAAAGACGGGCGGAGTAATTATGGACGGAAGAGATATAGGCACAAAGGTTCTGCCAAATGCAGAGCTTAAGATATATCTCACAGCATCTGTAGAAAATCGCGCAATGCGTCGGTACAAGGAATATGTAGAAAAAGGCGAGGAATGCGATTTTGAGGCGATAAAGGCGGATGTTATAAAAAGAGACTACAACGATACGCATCGAGCTGCGTCACCGCTTGTACAGGCTGATGATGCGATTCTTGTCGATACATCGGATATGAATTTTGAGGAGTCTGTTGCAGCGATAGAGAAAATGATTAAAAATACGGAGGTGCACTGATGAACTTATATAGATTTGCTCAAGGCTTTGTAAGAGTTGTTCTGTTTCCAGTGTTCAGAATAAAAACTGTGGGTAAAGAAAATATTCCGTCAGAGGGCCCGCTGATTATGGCGGCAAACCATCGCAGCAATCTCGATCCTCCGATTGTTGCTATAACAAACCCGAGACAGCTCAACTTCATGGCAAAGAGCGAGCTTTTTAAAAACAAGCTTTTCGGCGGACTTATAACAAAACTCGGAGCGTTCCCGATTCACAGAGGAAGAGGCGATATAGCTGCGTTCAAGACAGCACTTAAAATATTTCAGAACAGCGGCGTAATGCTGATGTTCCCTGAGGGAGGACGCGTAAAGAATGGCGAGAGCCGCAGCGCGAAGCCGGGTGTATCTATGATAGCCGCTAAATGCGGAGTTCCTGTTGTGCCGGTGCATATTTCGGGAGAATATAAGTGGATGCATAAAATCACCGTAACCTACGGTAAGCCGATAGATTTTGCAAAGTATAAGGGGCAGAAGCTTTCATCGGAGGATATACAAGAACTCGCTGACGGGATTCTTGAGAATATATATAACCTGTAAAGGTGAACAATTCACTTACGAATTGTAGCGTGGAAAGGGGAATAACATGTCTGTCACAGTAGCAAAAACAGCCGGCTTCTGTTTCGGAGTAAAGCGTGCCGTTCTCGGCGTATATAATGCTATAGACGAAGGGCGGAAAATAGCAACTCTCGGTGATATAATCCATAACAGGCAGGTCACAGACGATCTGGAGGCGAAGGGCGTATACGCGTATGAACGCGTGGAGGATATTCCGCAGGATCATGAAATTGTAATCCGCGCCCACGGAGTAGGAAAGGACGTATATGAGAAAATAAAGGACAGACCATATACGGATCTGACGTGTCCGTTTGTTGAAAAAATTCATAAAATCGTCGAAAAATATCATGAAGAAGGATATAAAATTGTAATTGTCGGAGATGAAACACACCCTGAGGTAATAGGCATAAACGGCTGGTGTGATTACAAAGCAGTGATAATTGATAGTGAAGCGACAGAAATAAGTATAGATTTTGGAAAAAAACCTATTTGCGTTGTGGCACAAACAACAATAAAAAAAAATAATTTTGTGCAAATCGTACAAATTTTAAAAAACACTTGCAAAAGTACTATAGAATTTGATACAATATGTAGTGCGACAAAGAATAGGCAATCCGAAGCTGCGGGTCTGGCGGCTGAATCCGATTGTATGATCGTTATCGGAGGACGCAAAAGCTCAAATACAAAGAAGTTGTTTGAGATTTGTAAGAGCGCATGCACGGAGACTTATCATGTCGAAACCGCGGAGGAAATACCGCAAAAACAATATAATAAAATAGGTATTACGGCGGGAGCCTCAACACCCGCACGTATTATCCAGGAGGTAGTAAAGGCTATGAGTGAAAATTTAAAAAATGAAGAGAGTTTTGCAGAGCTGTTCGAGAGCTACGAACAGAAAACTCTTAACAATGGGGACATTGTGGATGGACAGGTTGTGGAGATCCGCAAGAATGAAGTAATTGTTGATCTGGGCGGATTTAAGTATAACGGTCAGCTTGCCGCAGATCAGATCACAGATGACCCGTCACTTGAGCCGTCTGATGTTGTAAAGGAAGGCGACACGATCAGGGTTTACGTTGTTGGCGTAAATGATGCTGAAGGAAAGGTAGTTTTATCAAGAAAAAAATTGGTAGCTATGGAGAGCTGGAACAAAATCAAAGCGGCTTACGAATCGGGAGATGTTCTTGAGGGCAAGATAATCAAGGCAGTTAAAGGCGGAGTTATAGCTCTCACAGACGGTTCGCAGGTATTCATCCCGGCACGTCAGGCATCAGAGAGATATGTGTCAGACCTTCAGAGTCTTGTAGGAACAACTTTGAAGTTCAAGCTTATCGAGCTTGATGAGAGAAGAAAGAGAGTAGTAGGTTCAGCACGTGTAATTCTCGAGGCAGAACGCAAGGCTAAGGAGGATGCATTCTGGGCAGCTGCTGAGGTAGGCAAGCACTACACAGGTACTGTTAAGTCACTTACATCATTCGGTGCATTTGTTGATATCGGCGGCGTTGACGGTCTTGTTCATATCAGTGAGCTTTCATGGAACAAGATCAAGCATCCGTCGGAGGTATGTGCAGTAGGCGATGTTATGGATGTATACATCAAGGACATCAACGCTGAAACAAAGAAGATTTCATTGGGCTTCAAGAAGCTCGAGGACAATCCGTGGGTAATTGCAGAGAATAAGATCAATGTCGGCGATGTTATCACAGCTAAGATCGTAAGAATGATGCCGTTCGGCGCATTCGCGGAGATTATCCCGACAGTTGACGGTCTTATCCACATCTCACAGATTGCCGACAGAAGAATCGGCAAGCCGGAGGATGTTCTTTCAATCGGCCAGGAGGTAGAGGTAAAGGTTACCGATGCTAAATGGGACGAGAAGAAGATAAGCCTTTCAATCAGAGCGCTTATAGAGAAGCCGGAAGAGGCACCCGCAGAAGAAGCTGCAGAGGAGCCTGAGGAAGACGACGTACAGCCGGAGTCAACACTCGTATATTCAACCGATCCTGAGGTTGAGGTTGTTGCGGAGCCGTCAGATGCTGAATAAAGAATAATTTTAACAATGGGGAATGATGCAGCATAAGCTGCGCCATTTCCCATTTTGCGTTTGAGAATAAAAGCGGCGGTCAGACTTGAAAATAATTTACAGACATGTTATAATATGTTTGATGTATTATAATAATCAGATAAAGGAGAATACCCAGAATGAAAAAAATCATATCTGCGTTATTAACGCTCGCAATTTGCACAGCAGGGATGAGTGTGTATGCGGAAACGATATTTACAGAAATCGAACAGGTTAAAGATTATAGTCTATACCGCATTGCCTGTACAGAGGATATATGTATTGCTTCCGCAGAATATTATCTTACACAGTACACAAGCAGCGGATGGAGTGACGCAATATATGTGCCTGAGGAAACATATGTTATTAAGAATATTATGGCAATGGACAATGTTTTTTATATGGTCGAATACAGTGAAGACTTAGAAAAGAACAAGTTCTTGCAATCCACTGACGGCATTAACTGGGATTGTATTTCCGAATACCAAACTGATTGGCCAATCGGATTTAGTCTCGACGATGACGGAAACATATTGGTTGAATGCCCTGAGGATGCGGAACTGCCGGAAGGCTTTAAAAAATATCAGGGACGTTCTGCAGGTTTAATCGGAAGTTTAGATGTGAGTTTTAAAGGAGAGGTAATAGATCTCAGACATCCCACATGGTATACAGTTATTGACGCTGACGGAACGGAAACTGAATATTATAAACCATCGTATCGTTCTGATAAGCTTATCGGCAATGATGATCCATCTATATTTGTAGTGAATGGTAAAGAGTATTTTGGTAATAAGCCAAGCATAAACTCGCAGTTTTATGAATTTGAGAATAACGGAAAATATTACAGGATTCCTCAGGTTGTGGACCGTGTGTCAATGAAATTGGGTCATATGAATTATTTTGAAACCGACGATTTAGGAAACATAAAAACGGATGATAAGGGAGAAATAGAGTATACCTATATAACAACAGAGTATCCGCTTTTAAATTGGAAATATTCAAACGGAATACTTTATGCAAATTGTATTGTTGAGGAAAAATATGATATAATGACAGAACACCCATCGCTCGACCTTGCAATAAAGGAATGGAAGTACACTACTGATTTGGAGCAATTCAGCGAATGGCATCCATGTGATGAACCTGTGATTATGTGCAATATGGCTGAAAAATGTGATGATGGGGTCAAATTCCGTTTTGACGGTTCGGAACGCGTGTTTAATGTTTTATTTGAAAATGAAAAGTTTTCCGATGATGATATGATCGGAGATCTGTATAAATATAATGTTGACGGCAGTAATTTCAGCATTTCAAAGGACGGCGTGTACTATACTAATTTTGAATTGCCGGAAAAATTTTTTGTGCGTGGAAAAACAAAAGTTACTGAAAAAGATAACAAATTTGTAATCCAGTCCGGTATATACCAAATCCGCGCGCCTAAAAATGCGATTTATGAAAAAGTTGAAGCCGAAAGTGTTGAGCCGATTTATGTTGCACTTGGGGATAATCTTCTTGCGTTTGAGGAGCGTCCGGTGATCGAGGATGAGAGGACACTGATACCGATACGGTTTTTGTTTGAAACAATGGGCGCATCGGTAAACTGGGATGATGAAACGCGTACCGCATCGATTGAAAAGGACGGTGTAACTGTGACGCTGACAATTGACGACACAACAGCGTATGTCAATGGCGAAGCGGTTACGCTTGACGTTCCGGCAAGGCTCATAAATGGTAAGACGATGGTTCCGGTACGTTTTCTTTCGGAAAATCTCGGTTATAACGTAGACTGGAACGATGATACAAGAATGGTAACGGTGGAATAAATTCAAGCAAAACGAATAGGAGAAAACAAACGCGAAGATGGAAAATGACTGAATATCCCGAGAATCGATATACAGCCGTAGTCGACACTCGTATATTCAACCGCTCCGAAGGTGCAACAGCTTAAAAAAACTTGTATTCATTATTGAAATGTGATATAATTAATATACTGTAAATCAGAAAAATTAATAATGTTTTATAAGGAGACTAACTATGATATTCAAATCAATTAAAAAGGAAATTCCGCAGCCTATTTCAGACGCACCGATTTTAATACAACCGAGGTGTTTGAAAAACAAGGTTTTGGGAGAATTGAAGGTATACCCTGATAGACTTGAATTTAAAGGAACTCTAGAAGGTAAGGAGTTGAGTACTCAGACATACTATATGAGAGATATTGCCAAAGTAAACACGTTTTTGATGAATGGAATAGACATTATTTTTACTATGAAGAACGGGAAAAGAGTAAGAATATTGTTTTGGGATCCTAATGACCTGATATATTCCCGCTCCAATAGGCAGAATCTCATAGAAGTTAGAAAGAACGTTTTAAATATTATACGATACTCTATAAATTAATGTAATCCCAAAAGGATATTTAACTGTACTATGATATGCAAATCATATAATCAGACCATTAAGAATACTGTATAATTCAGAGCTCATTTGTGTCGCGTCATAACGGCGGAACGGAGGATTAATATGCCGAAATTTTTCACTGCGAGAGAAAATATAACAGATACGGAAATAGTGATAGAAAGCGAGGACGCTAAGCATATACAGAAGGTGCTGCGTCTTGGCGTTGGCGATGAAATTACCATATGTGACGGGAGAGGTATTGATTATACCGCCGTTATATCTGAGATAGAGAAAACGAGGGTCGTATGTGGAATAAAGGACAGTCGCGTATGCGATACTGAGCCCAGTATTAATGTCACATTATATCAGGGGCTTCCGAAGGCGGCTAAAATGGATTATATAATTCAGAAAACAACAGAGCTTGGCATAACGAAAATTGTTCCGGCTAAGCTTTCGCGCTGCGTGGTAAAGCTTGACGGTGAAGCGGCGGAAAGGAAAAAGGTCGAACGCTGGCAAAAGATTGCCGGCGAGGCGGCAAAGCAGTCGGGCAGAGGCGTAATACCGGAGGTCTGTATGCCTATGGGACTTGATGATATTATAGCCGAGCTTAAAAATGTGGATATGGCATTTGCTCCGTATGAGTGCGAGCAGGAGACTCGGCTAAAGGATATTTTAGACAGCGCCGGAGAGGTTAAAAATGTATCGTTTATAATAGGCCCCGAAGGCGGCTTTGACATAACCGAGATCGAAAAATTAAAGGCGGCAGGAATAAAGACAATCACATTAGGACGACGCATTCTACGAACTGAAACCGCGGGCGAGGCGGTATTGGCAATGACTATGTATGGACTTAATGAGGTGTAATGCTATGACAGAGATTGAAAGATTACAGAAGATAGTAGATGAGAGCGACAATATTGTATTCTTCGGGGGTGCCGGAGTTTCGACAGAGAGCGGTATACCTGATTTCAGAAGCATTGACGGATTGTATAACCAGAAATGGAAGTACCCGCCGGAAACGATAATAAGTCGAAGCTTTTATTATAAAAATCCAGAGGAATTTTTTAGGTTCTATCGTGAAAAGCTGATAATAAAAGACGTAAATCCGAATAAGGCTCATATTATGCTGGCAAAGCTAGAGGAAAAGGGAAAGCTTAAGGCTGTCGTTACACAGAACATTGACGGACTGCATCAGCTCGCGGGCTCGAAAATAGTGTACGAACTGCATGGTTCAACGCTGCGCAACTATTGCGAGAGCTGTCATAAGTTTTTTGATATAGACTATATAGCTGATGAAGAAATGCCTGTTCCTGTATGCGACAGCTGCGGCGGAAGAGTCAAGCCTGATGTGGTGTTATATGAGGAAATGCTTGACGATAACTGTATACAGGGTGCGGTAAAGGCTATTGCGGAGGCAGATACGCTGATAATAGGCGGAACATCGCTTGTTGTGTATCCTGCGGCTGGGTTTATACACTATTTCAGAGGTAAGCACCTTGTAATAATAAACCGCGACAGAACTTCAGCTGACTCGGATGCGGAGCTTGTTATTCACGACAGCATAGGCAGTGTTTTAGGCAGTCTGAAAATTTGAAAATTGAATGGAAATGACTATGGAAAAATATAATGCTGCGCTTAAATATGCTGCAGAAAAGCATGAAGGACAGCAGAGAAAGGGTGGAGAGCCGTATATAACGCACCCAATAGCGGTTGCTGAAAAGCTGCGCGAATGGGGATACGGTATTGATTATCAGCTTGCCGGATTATTCCATGATCTGATCGAGGATACCGATGCTACGGAGGGTGAAATTCTTAGGCTCAGCAATGAGCATGTGCTCTGCGCTGTGAAGCTTTTAACAAAGACAGATGGATACAACATGACTGAATACATAGCCGGAATAAGAGGGAATGAAATAGCATTTGCAGTAAAAGGTGCGGACAGACTCCATAATCTTGAAAGTGCGTTTTGTGCGGATATAGAATTTCGCCGCAAATACGTAAAGGAAAGCCGCGAGTGGTATATGGATTTCAGACCGGAAATGCCGGCGGCAGTGGCAGCGATAGAGGAAACAATCAAATATGACATACAAGAGTATTACACGGAAGACTTTTATGTGTGTTTCTGCGACACAGAAAATGTAGAGACATATTGCGACACGACATTGTTTTCTGACTACCGAAAAAGCCGATTGGAAAAGCTTGCACGCGAATCAGCTAAAGAATCCTCTGCAGCGGCTGAAATGATGCTTATCCATGCGATAAAGCACCGTATGCCGCATATACCTCTGCCATTGCAGTATGAGGCGGGTGAGCACGGTAAGCTGTATATTCCGAAAAGTGATATATATTTCAACCTTTCACACTCAGGAAGTAAAGCGGCATGTATTCTGGCAAAAAAGCCATGCGGCATAGATATTCAGGAAATAAAAAAGCCTAATATGAAGCTAGTCGAAAAATATTATACCGAAAGGGAGCGTGCAATGTGTCCTGATGGGTTTACAAGAATCTGGACGAGAAAGGAAGCCGTGGCCAAGGCTGATGGTCGAGGGCTCGGAATAGGGATTGGATCATATGACGTGTGTGATAATACCGTTTTTTTAAACGGAGTGACCTATAATATTTATGACATTCCGGCGTCTGGCGGTTATACTTTGGCAATAGCTGTTCAGAGTGACATAAAGTGAACGGTAAACATCAAAAAAATCGCATAAAATTAGGATTTTTTTGAAAAAATACTTGCAAATTTTATGTAAATGTGATATAATAATCTCATAAGGGTAAAAGGGGTTGATCTTTATGAGATTTGACTACAGAATCGCTAAAGAGGCAACTTTCAAAGACTGGGTTAACGACGGAGTTAATAAAGCACGCATTATCCTCAGTTCAATTGAAGAGTCTCATGATGCAAAGAATTCTGAAACAAAGAACAAATGAAAAAGAAGGTGTGTCCGATGGTGACACACCTTCTTTTTCGTTGTATTTGCGGAGTATATACGTAGAGAATTCACAATGTGCTATATCTCGCTAATTTTCGTTTTTAGGCATATATCGTTGTGGTATAAATATATATGCACATGATGTTGTGGATATTACCGTTAAATTAACTAAAAATATAATAATATTTTGTCTGTTTTAACGATATTTACCTTATCGGATAAAATAATCTTGCAATATGCCGGTGAATGGTTTATAATACATGTATGCAGAGTTGTGACCTGCTACTAACACGAATTAACAATAACCGACAGGTGAACGATTCGCTCGCGAATTGTAGCATAGTGAACAACTTGCTTGCAAGTTGTAGGTATGTTGCTAAAGGCAACCGGCGGTCGAAGACCACAAGAGCCGTAGAAAGTCAAAATACAGTTTTGCGTAGCGTAGATAGGAGGCGGAATTATGGGTATGTCAAAAAAAGAGAGACATAAGTATCTGATGTCTGTTATTGCCGATAATCCGTTTCTTAAAGATGAAGAGCTTTCAGGACTTTGTGGAGTAAGCGTCTCCACGATTCGTAATGACCGCGCAGAGCTGGGGATTGCGGAGTATCGTGAAAGAGTTAAATCAGCAGCTGAGGGTGAGCTTCTCAGCAATGAAAAAAAAGAGGAGCTGCTCGATTTGCAGCTTTATGAAAACGGGATCTCGGTGCTTGAAACTGATGACACAATGCTGTTTCATAACACTGATACGGTAAAAAGCCAATGCATTTACGCTCTTGCGGAAAATCTCGCACTCAGCGTAATAAACGCTGAGGCTGCTCTTGTAAAGGTAGCGAATGTGAAATATATCGCAAAGGTTCACGCCGGCGAAAAGCTTGTTGCAAAGTCAAAGGTTATTCGCAAGCTTGGCGGTGAATTTATAGTTCATGTGTTTATAACGGTGGATTTAAAGGAAGTATTCAGAGGAAAATTCAGTCTTGAAGTTTTAACAGAGGGTAGCATATGAAAATTTTAGTTGATGCAATGGGCGGCGATCACGCTCCCCAGGCACCGGTTGAGGCTGCGGTAAGAGCGGCGGGCGAGCTTGATATTGAAATCGCGCTTATCGGTGACGAGAAGGTTATAAGATCAGAGCTTAAAAAATACAGCGGCTATCCGACTGATAAGCTTACAATAGTTCATGCTCCGGAGATGATCTCAAATCACGAGGAGCCGGCAAAGGCTGTTCGTCAAAAAAAGGGAGCATCGGTGGTTGTAGCTGCGAATATGCTCAAAAAAGGCGAGGGCGACGCGATGCTTTCAATGGGAAACACGGGCGCGCTTCTTGCATCGGGGCTTTTAATAGTAGGACGGATAAAAGGAATTCTCCGGCCTGCGCTGGGCACTATTCTGCCTACGGCAAAGGGGCCAAAGCTGCTTATAGATGCAGGAGCAAATACAAACTGCAAACCGGAAAATCTTGTTCAATTCGGAATTATGGGTCATGTCTATATGAAGAACGTTCTTGAAATAGACAAACCTCAGGTAGGGCTTATGTCAATCGGTGAAGAAGAAGGCAAGGGCGACGATCTCACAAAAAAGACCTATTCCCTGATGAAAGCTGCTCCGTTTGAGTTCTACGGCAATATAGAGGGCAGAGACGTAATGGAGGGCACAACCGATGTTATGGTCTGTGACGGCTTTGTAGGAAACGTGGTTCTCAAAACCGTTGAGGGTATGGGACACGTAATAGGCGGCATGGTTAAGGAGCTGTTCACAAAGAATATAAAAACAAAAATCGGCGCTCTGTTCGTAATGGACGGAGTGAAGGATTTTAAAAAGAAGCTTGATTATCGTGAATACGGCGGCGCACCGCTTCTGGGCTGCAAGAAGCCTGTGATTAAGGGACATGGCTCGTCAGATGCGTTTGCTGTATTTAATGCAATACGACAGGCTAAGCAGTTTGTCGCAACGAATGTTATAGACGGTATAGCAGAATGTTTAGATAATATGGAGGAATAAAATATTATGCCAAAAGCAAGAATTTCCGGAGTAGGTATGTATATTCCTGAAAAGGTTTATGACAATGCCTATATGGAAAGCATAGTTGATACAAATGATGAATGGATAACAAGACGTACAGGCATCAAGGAGCGCCATGTATCGGCGCCTGATGAATACACGACAGATATGGCAACAATCGCGGCAAAGCGCGCGCTTGACAGTGCGGGACTTAAGCCGGAGGATATCGATCTCATAATGCTTGCAACAGTAACGCCTGATTATTTTACACCGAGCTGCGCGTGTGTTGTACAGGGCAATATTGGCGCTGTTAACGCGGCAGCGTTTGATTATAATGCGGCATGCTCAAGCTTCGTAACAGGTCTTGTTATGGCAAACCAGTTCATAGAAAACGGCTGTTATAAACATATACTTATAATCTGCGCAGACGTTTTAACAAAGGCGACTGATTATAAGGACAGAGCAACCTGTATTCTTTTCGGTGACGCTGCAGGCGCGGCGGTATTGTCAGCGACAGAAAGCGGAGAGGGTATAATCTCATATGAAATCGGCGCTGACGGAGAAGGCTGTAAAAATATAACAAGCCTTGCTATACGCGATGATGCTGAGGAGCTTGAGAAGCGAATAGGCGGCAGAAAAGAAACCATATGGATGGCAGGACAGGCTGTTATGAAGTTCGCTGTTAAGGCAATGGCGGATTCTTCGGGTAGAATACTTGAAAAGGCGGGTCTTACCTATGATGATGTAGAGCTCGTGATTCCGCATCAGGCAAACTACAGAATAGTTGACAGCGCTATAAAGAGAATGGGTATTGAAAAGGATAAGGTATTCCTTCATCTTGAAAAGTACGGTAACACATCAGCGTCATGTATTCCTGTTGCGCTCTGCGAGGCTGTAGAGAGCGGCCGCATAAAGCGCGGAGACAAGATAATCCTTGTAGGCTTCGGAGGCGGACTTACATGGGGTGCAGCTTTACTGGAGTATTAAGCTAAAACAATTTCATATAAATTTAAGGAGATTAGGCTATGGAAAACAGATTATGCAAATTGCTCGGAATAGAATACCCGATAATTCAAGGTGGAATGGCATGGGTTGCAACAGCAGAGCTTGCAGCAGCGGTATCAAACGGCGGAGGTCTTGGACTTATCGCGGCAGGCGGTGCTCCGGCAGATGTTGTGCGTGACCAGATAAGAAAGTGCAGAGAGCTTACAGATAAGCCGTTCGGTGTAAACGTAATGCTCATGACTCCGTTTGTTGATGATATAATGGCAATGCTTCTTGAGGAGAAGCCGGCAGTTGTGGCAACTGGCGCAGGTAATCCCGGAAAGTATATGGAAAGCCTCAAAGCGGCAGGTATACAGGTTCTTCCGGTTGTCGCATCAGTTGCAATGGCTAAGAGAATGGAAAAAATCGGTGCTGACGCAGTTATCGCAGAGGGTACAGAGGCCGGCGGACATATCGGAGAAATCACAACGATGTGTTTAACTCCGCAGATTGTTGACGCGGTTTCAATCCCGGTTGTATGCGCGGGAGGTATCGCAGATGTAAGAGGCGCGGTTGCGGCATTCGCTTTAGGAGCTGACGGCATACAGGTAGGAACACGTTTCCTTGCATCAGAGGAATGTATAGCTCATGAAAACTATAAGCAGGCTGTAATAAAGGCAAAGGACCGCGACGCGGTTGTAACCGGCAGAAGTACAGGCGCGCCGGTAAGAGCGTTAAAGAACAATCTTACAAAGGAATACGCAAGACTTGAAAAGGAAAACGCTCCGTTTGAGGAAATAGAGGCATTGGGCGTAGGTGGATTAAGACGCGCATTTTTGGAAGGCGACGTTAAGATGGGTTCACTAATGGCAGGTCAGAGCGCCGCTATGGTGAATAAAATAGAGCCGTGCGCCGATATTATAAAGAGCTACTTTGCGGAAGTTGAAGCAGTATTGGCGAAAGTCAGAGAGAATATGTTAGGAGAATAAACTTAATGGGAAAGATTGCATTTTTATTTGCCGGTCAGGGCAGCCAGGCACCGGGCATGGGCAAGGAGCTTGCCGAAAACTTTGAATGTGCAAACGCGGTATTTGATGAGGCAAGCGAGGCGCTTGGCTTTGATATAAAGGATATGATTTTTAACGGTGATAAAGAAACTCTTATGATCACCGAAAACACACAGCCGACAATCGTTACAATGAGCGTTGCGGCGCTGCGAGTGCTTGAAGAAAAGGGCATAAAGCCTGACGTTGTTGCCGGATTAAGCCTTGGAGAGTATACGGCGCACGTTGCATCGGGCTCGTTAAAGTTTGCTGATGCGGTCAAGCTTGTTAAAAAGCGCGGCAAGTACATGCAGGAAGAGGTTCCTGTAGGAGTAGGAGCTATGGCGGCGATACTCGGTCTTAATGCGGATCAGGTTCGCGAAGCAGCAGAGAAGGCTTCGGAGGTAGGCGTATGTACAGGAGCAAACTTCAACTGCCCGGGACAGATTGTAGTATCAGGTGAGATTGCGGCGGTGGATAAGTGCTGCGAGATAGCTAAGGAAATGGGCGCAAAGCGCGCGGTTAAGCTTGACGTTTCCGCTCCGTTCCATTGCGCGCTTTTAAAGGGTGCGGGCGAGAAGCTTGCAAAAGAAATGGGGAATGTTACGGTTTACGATATGCAGGTTCCGGTTATAACTAACGTAACTGCAGACTATATAGGCTCAAAGGATGATATAAAGGGTCTGCTAAAGGAGCAGGTTTCAAACTCAGTTCTCTGGGAGGAGTCAATAAGACGCATGATTGCTGATGGTGTTGATACCTTCATAGAAATCGGACCGGGCAAAGCGCTTAACGGCTTTATGAAGAAGATAGATAAGACGATGAAATGCTTCAATGTAGAGGACATAGCATCGCTCAATAAGACTTTGGAAGGATTGGAGCAATAATCATGTTAAAGGGAAAAACAGCAATAATCACAGGCTCAGGCAGAGGCATAGGCAAGGCAGTAGCCGTTAAGCTTGCTTCTCTTGGCGCAAACATTGTAATAAACGATATTCCGGCATCAACTGATGCTGATAAGACTTGTGAGGAAATCAAGGCAATGGGAGTCGGCTGCATCTGCATCAAGGGTGATGTCACAAAGATTGATGATGTGAAGACGCTTGTTGACGGTGCCGTAAAGGAATTTGGCGGCGTTGATATTTTTGTAAATAACGCGGGTATTACAAGAGACGGTCTCATGCTCAGAATGAGCGAAGAGGACTGGGATCTCGTTATGAATATAAACCTCAAGGGAGCGTTTAACTGTATAAAGACAGTTGTTCGTCCGATGATGAAAAAGAGAGGCGGCTCAATCATTAACATGGCATCGGTTGTCGGTGTTATGGGTAATGCCGGTCAGGCTAACTATTCAGCTTCAAAGGGCGGTCTTATAGCGCTCACAAAGACAACGGCAAAGGAATTCTCATCAAGAGGAATTCGCTGCAATGCTGTTGCACCCGGCTTTATAGAGTCAGCAATGACAGACCAGCTGCCGGAGGATGTTAAGAAGAAGTACTATGACGCAATCCCGCTCGGCCGCTTCGGTACGGTTGAGAACATTGCAGATACTGTAGCGTTCTTAGCATCAGATATGTCATCATACATTACCGGACAGGTAATATGTGTAGATGGCGGATTAATAATGTAATATATAATTTTCCTGCAGGAAAGGTATATATATATTTATGGGCGGTCAAAACTGACAGCCCCGGCAACACTTTTGAAAGGAGGTGCACTAAATAATGGAGGAATTTGAGAGAGTAAAGTCGGTTATCGTCGATCAGCTCGGAGCTGATGAAAGTGCCGTTACATTGGAGGCTTCATTCGTTGACGATCTCGGCGCTGATTCGCTTGACATCGTTGAGCTTATCATGGGTCTTGAGACAGAGTTCGATGTTGAGATCCCGGACGAGGAGGCTGAGAAGATCCGCACAGTCGGTGATGCAGTTAACTATATTAAGGAACTTTCATAATAAGAGAGTCGGCGCGGGTGTATGCCCGCGCCTAAAAACGACATCTATCGTAAAAGCGATTTATATATATATTTAATATTTTTTAGGTGAACAACTTGCTTGCAAGTTGTAGCATAGAAAAACGAAGTTTTTCGTAGCGTAGAAATGGAGGCACAGGATGAAAAGAGTTGTAGTAACCGGAATAGGCGCTGTGACACCTATCGGTAATGACGCAAAGACCTTCTGGCAGAACATCAAGGCAGGCGTAAACGGTGTTGATATTGTTAAGGGCTTCGATGCATCGGCAATGAAAACACAGATTGCAGCCGAGATCAAGGAGCTTGATGTTACACAGTATATTGATAAAAAGGAAGCCCGTAAGATGGATAGATTTACTCAGCTTGCTCTTATCGCGGCAAGTGAGGCTGTTGCGGATTCAGGACTGGATATGGAAAAGGAGGATCCGTGGCGGGTAGGATGTATAACAGGCTCAGGTATTGGCGGTATTCTCACCTTCGAGGAACAGCACAAAAACTATCTTGAAAAGGGACCGGGCAGAGTAAGTCCGTTCTTTATCCCGATGATGATAGGAAATATGGCCCCGTGTCAGATCGCGATTAAGTTTAACGCTAAGGGCGTTAATGAGAACGTTGTAACAGCATGCGCTTCGAGTACAAACGCGCTTGGCACGGCTTTCCGTCATATACAGTACGGTGATAATGACGTAATCATCGCCGGAGGCTGTGAAGCGACTGTTGCTCCGACGGCGTTTGCGGGTTTTTGTAACATGAAGGCTATGTCAACAAGAAATGATGATCCAAAGCATGCTTCACGTCCGTTTGACCTGAATCGTGACGGTTTCGTGCTTGCTGAGGGTGCGGCGTTCCTTATTCTTGAAGAGCTGGAGCACGCGAAGGCGAGAGGAGCGCATATCATAGCTGAAATGGTAGGTTACGGCGCTACAGATGACGCGTACCATATCACAAGTCCGATACCTGGCGGCGAAGGCGGTGCAAAGGCCATGGAGCTTGCTATTAAAGACGCAGGCGCAAAGCCGGAGGATATCACCTATATCAACGCGCACGGAACCTCTACAAAGTACAATGACGCGTTTGAAACACAGGCTATAAAGAAGGTATTCGGAGATTCGGCTTACAACGTAGCAGTAAGCTCCACAAAGTCAATGACAGGTCATATGCTTGGTGCTGCGGGCGCGGTTGAGGCGATCGTATGTGCAAAGGCGATTGAAGACAGTTATATTCCGGCAACAATCAATTACGAAACCCCGGATCCGGAGTGTGATCTTGACATCGTTCCGAACGAGGGACGTGACCAGGCGGTAGAATACGCAATGTCAAACTCACTTGGTTTCGGCGGTCATAATGCGACAGTAGTATTTAAAAAGTATACTGATTGATAATGAAAAACAGAGGGGCTTAAAAAGCCCCTTTGTTTGGTATAAAGGAGCATCAATATGACAGAGACAGAAAAGAAAATAGGACATGAATTTAAAGACAAGAGGCTGTTAAAAACAGCACTTACGCACAGCTCCTATGCCAATGAAAACCATACGAAAAATAACGAGAGGCTTGAGTTCTTAGGTGACTCGGTATTGAGCGTAATAATAAGTGACTATATCTTTAAGAAAATGCAGAAGGTTGACGAGGGCGATCTTTCTCGGTTTCGCGCAACTCTTGTATGCGAAGCGTCGCTTGCAGAGGTCGCAAAGAAAATACATCTAAGCGAATTGGTTTTCCTGGGCAGAGGCGAGGATATGACGGGAGGAAGAAAACGTCCGTCTGTTATATCGGATGCGTTCGAGGCGGTATTGGGCGCGATTTATCTTGACGCGGGAATTGAAACGGCAAGAGCATGGCTTTTGAACCTTATGACCGATAGAATAGAGCTTGTGCTTTCCGGCGGACTTTACAGTGATTATAAAACAGTTCTGCAGGAGTGGGTTCAGCGTGACGGTAAGAGCGCTGTAACATATTCGACAATAAAAGAAACGGGCGCGGAGCATATTCGCCGCTTTACCGTTCAGGTCGAGATTAACGGAGAGCCGCAGGCGACTGCATCAGGTCACTCAAAAAAGGACGCGGAGCAAAAAGCTGCAAAGATACTGCTTGAAAGGCTTAAAAAGTAAATGAGAAAGTACAATATACCAATATTTGTACCGCACAAGGGCTGCCCGTTCGACTGCGTGTTCTGTAACCAGAACCGCATTACCGGACATATAAAGAGTGTAACGCCTGATGAGGTTACGGATATTATTGAGCGGTATTTGGCGACGATTGAAGCCGCCTCAACAAATCGAAATGAATATATCATAGAGGTCGCGTTTTTCGGTGGCAGCTTTACGGGGATTCAGATAGAGGAACAGTCTGCGCTCATGGAGCGCGTGGAGCCGTATATAAAATCTGGACGCATAGACGGAATACGTCTTTCAACACGCCCGGACTATATCAGCCGTGAAATACTCGATAATCTGAAACGGTACAATGTGACAGCGATAGAGCTTGGAGTGCAGTCGCTTGTGCCGGAGGTGCTTGAAGCATCAAACCGCGGGCATACACCAGAGCAGGTTAAAGCGGCTGTTTCGCTTATTCGAAAATATGATTTTAGTCTCGGACTGCAAATGATGACGGGACTTCCCGGAGATACCCCCGAGCGTTCAGAATATACGGCGGAGCAGATAATAGCCATGAAGCCGGATTGCGTACGCATATATCCCACGCTTACGATTAAGGATACGGCGCTGGAGACTTTGTATAAAAGGGGAGAATATGTTCCAGAAACGCTTGATGAGGCGGTAGAGCTTTCAAAAAATCTGCTTTTAATGTTCGAGGCGGCAGGGATTGCTGTAATCCGAATAGGATTACAGCCCACTGATGAGATAAACGAGGACGCGTCGGTCGTCGCTGGACCGTTTCACGCGTCGTTTGGCGAGCTTGTGGAAAGCGCAGTATATTATGATATTGCGAGAACTCAGATCATGGGAATGACGGGAGATATTGAAATATATGTCAATCCGCGTGAAATATCAAAAATGACAGGAAACAGGCGCTCGAATATAATAAAACTACAGAAGGAATTTAACATAACAGTGAAAATAAAAGGTGACAGCAATTTAGAGAAAAGAGAGGTGAATTGCATTCCTGCAAGGAATGCAATAGCCATGTTGCCAAAGGCAACAAATGGCGTAGGGGGTGAGATGCGTTGCTTCTGAAAAGACTTGAGCTGCAGGGATTTAAATCCTTTGCGGATAAAACAGTGCTTGACTTCCGTGACGGCACAACGGCGGTTGTCGGGCCTAATGGTTCGGGAAAAAGTAATATTTCTGACGCAATCCGTTGGGTTATCGGCGAAACGAGCGCAAAATCGCTCAGAGGCTCGAATATGCAGGACGTCATCTTCGCCGGAACAGAAACAAGAAAGGCGCTTAACTATGCCGAGGTAAGCCTTATCCTTGACAACAGCGCGCATGATTTCAATGTTGATTTTAACGAAGTAAAGGTAACGAGACGGCTTTTCCGAAGCGGTGAGAGCGTGTATAGGATAAATGACGCAAACTGCCGTTTAAAGGATGTTCACGAGCTGTTTATGGACACAGGTCTGGGTCGCGACGGTTACTCAATGATAGGACAGGGTAATGTGTCTCAGATTTTATCAACAAAGGCGGAGGACAGAAGGAGTCTGTTTGAAGAAGCCGCAGGAGTTTCAAAGTACCGCTATAAGAAAGAGGAGGCTGTGCGTAAGCTAGCAAAGGTCGACGAAAATCTTGTGCGTATTTCTGATATTTCAACGGAACTGGAAGGGCAGCTTGCACCGCTTTTAAGACAGAGCGAAAAAGCAAGGAAGTATCTTGAAATATACGGAGATATGAAGCAGCTCGATATCAATCTCAGTATTATCTCAATAGATAAAAACACCGCGGATACCGAGGCGGCAAACGCGCAGTATAAATCGGTTGAAGACGAGCTTTCAGATGTAAAATCGCGCGAGACTGAAAACGAGCGGCGCATGGAATTGCTCTATGAGGAAAATAAGCGCAGTGATGAGGAAAAAACTGCAGCAAACGCGAGTCTTATGGAGAATGAGTCTCGTATTTCCTCGGCAAATAACGATATTAATATATACGAAAACAATATAAAGAACAATACACAGAACATAAACAGGCTTGAAGCTGAAATCGTTGATATAAACAGTAAGAACGAGGAACGAACAAAGCTTATCCGCGATACAGAGACTGAAATAAAAACTACGAGCGAGGAAATTGACAATGTGACATCTAAGCTGTCCGGTGCAAAATCGGCAGCGGCCGAGTATGAGAGCAATCTGAACGGCATAGATGAGCATATCCAAAAGCTTCGGGATGAGTTCTTTAACCGTAAAAATGAAATCGCTCAGGAGCAGGAGAGAGCAAACGGTATCGAAGCGCTCAGGAGCAGTTATATTGAACGGCGCGAGGCGGTGTATACCGAAATCAGCAGCTTCAAGGAGGGTATTGAAAATACCAAAAAGCAGATTGCCGAAGCTGATGCAAATATCGCAAAACGCAAATCGAGTCTTGAGGAGCTTTCTGGGACAGTAAACGAGCTTTCCTCATCAAAGGAAAAGGCGGAAACAGGATTAAGAGAGGTAAATTCAAAGCTTGCCGCGATGCAGGTTGAATATAATACAAAATCCTCAAAGAAGCGTATGCTTGAAGGGCTTGAAAATGATTATGCCGGATATGCCGGAAGCGTTAAAGCGGTGCTTACGGCGCAGGAGCTTAAAAGGCTTGCGATATACGGAACAATTTCGGGACTTGTCGATGTTGACAAAGAATACGTAACAGCAATCGAAACAGCCTTGGGCGGAGCATTGCAGAATATTATAGTCGAGAGTGAAAACGACGCGAAGCAGGCGATAGCATACTTGAGAAGGACAGGCGGAGGCAGAGCTACATTCCTGCCCGTTACCTCGGTCAAAGGCAGAATGCTTGATAATGTCCGCCAGATAGCGAAATCAGCAGGCTTTATAGGTATCGCATCTGAGCTTATAAAATACGAGCGCAAGTATGATGGAATCTTCACGTTGCTTCTGGGCAGAGTTGTCGTGGTTGATAATATCGACAACGCAATTGCAATGAGTCGCGCATATGGCTATAAATTCAAGGTTGTAACGCTGGCGGGCGATGTTTTAAATGCCGGCGGATCAATGTCGGGCGGCTCGGTAAATAAGAGGACAGGCTTTTTGTCAAGAGCAGCCGAAATAAAGACACTCACATCTGAGATTGCCGCGCTCATGAGGGATATAAAAAAGAATGAAGAGGAAAAGATCTCAATAAATTCCGATATTTCTCTTATCAACAGCCAGCTTGATTCGTTCATGCCGCTTGTGCGAGAGTACGAGGATGAGATTATAAGACTTGAAAACACTAAGAAAATGCTCATAACATCTCTTGAAGGAAGCGACAGCGAAGGGATGTATAGAGAGCTTGAGCAGCTTGAAGCACAGCTTGCACAAACAGCAGATGATGTTGCGAAACTGATTGCACATGTGTCCTCGATGAACACGAAAAATGCGGCGCTTGAAGAAAAAATTGCAGGACTTATTGATAATCGAAATGAGATACTGCAAAAGCGTAACGATGCCAATTCAGATTCGGACGAAATTTCAGAAAGACTTGCTGAATTAAACAAGAATATAGCCGTAGCTCGTCAGACGATTACAGCTGCGTACGGTGAAATCAATCGTTCAAAGGACGAGCTTTCTGCCCGCCGCGAGCGTATTGATGAGTATAAAAGGTCAAGCTCGGATTATGCGCTGCGTATTGACGAGAAAAAGGCACTTGTATCTGACGCAGAAAGTCTCTCGGAGGAAATACGCGAAAAGCTGCGTGTAATTGACGAGCGCAAAGCTGATATTTCAGACAAGATAAAGCGTTCGAGCGGCGACAGCAAGGATATAATGAACCGCATAGTGGAGCTTGAAAAGGAGCTTTCACGTGTGGAGAACAAGCGAATAAGGCTTGAAACGGAGTATGACAGCATCATAAACCGTCTGTGGGATGATTACGGACTTGGCTACAGCGATGCGGCGGAGCTTAAAACGGATGTAGAGGACGTAAAGGCGGCAGCGGAAGAGCTTGCAGAGCTGAAGAAGAAAATCAAGGCGCTCGGCTCGGTAAATATGGATTCTATCGAAGAATACAAGGCGGTCAAGGAACGTTACGAGTTCATGACCACCCAAAAGGCGGATCTTGAAAAATCCAAGGCGAATCTTAACAAAATCATCGACTCAATGGAGGAGCTGATGAAGAGCCACTTCGGCGGACAGTTCTGCGAGATCAATAAAGCGTTCAGTGACGTGTTCAGGGAATTGTTCGGAGGCGGACGCGGCAGACTGTATCTCTCAAATCCTGACGATGTTCTTTCGTCAGGTATCGAAATTGAGGTACAGCTTCCGGGTAAGGGTATGCAGAATCTTAATCTGTATTCCGGCGGCGAGAAATCATTTATCGCAATCGCTCTACTGTTTGCGATACTCAGAGTAAAGCCTACGCCGTTCTGTATACTCGACGAGATAGACGCGGCGCTTGACGATGTAAA
>JAFLUC010000028.1 GCA_022509005.1 Oscillospiraceae bacterium
ACGTTGTAGAGAAGCAGATGTACACGTTCACCGACAAGGGCGGCAGAAGCGTAACTCTGCGCCCGGAGGGCACGGCATCGGTTGCGAGAAGCTTTATAGAAAACAGCCTTTACGCGATGCCTATGCCTATGAAGATGTTCTATAACATTGCATGCTTCCGATATGAAAAGGCGCAGAAGGGACGCCTGCGCGAGTTCCACCAGTTCGGCGTTGAGGCATTCGGGGCGAAGAACCCGACAATGGATGCCGAGGTTGTTTCTCTTGCGCTTAACTTCCTTGACAGTGTAGGATTAAAGGAGCTGTCGGTAAATATAAACTCGATCGGCTGCCCGAGCTGCCGCAAGGCGTACAGCGACGCTTTGAAGGAATATTTAAGACCGCACTATGACGAGCTTTGCGATACGTGCAAGGGTCGTTTTGAGCGTAATCCGCTAAGAATTATTGACTGTAAATCAGACGTATGTCACGGATTTGTTGAAAAGGCTCCGAACATTCTCGAATACCTGTGCGAGGACTGCGCCGGTCACTTTGAAATGTTTAAGTCATGCCTTGATAATATGGGTATCAAATACACGATCGACCCGGGAATAGTGAGAGGGCTTGACTACTATACAAAGACGGTGTTTGAGATAATCTCAAACGGCTTTACCGTATGCGGCGGTGGACGATATGATAATCTCGTTGAGGAAATAGGCGGCGAGAGCGTTCCGGCGGTAGGATTTGGACTGGGTATTGAAAGGTTGCTTATATGTCTTGCCGATCAAGGTGTTGAAATCCCGGAGCCGGAACCGGTGAAGCTGTATATAACGCCTTTAGGTGATGGCGCGACAGCGGCTGCGCAGAAGCTTGTATATGACCTCAGAAAAGCGGGAATATCGGTTGATACGGAGCACGTTGGACGCGGCTTAAGAGCGAGCATGAAGTATGCGAACAAGATAAACGCGCAGTTTACGATGGTTCTCGGCGATAACGAGATTGAAAATGGCGAAGCGAACATAAAGAATATGGAAACCGGCGAGGTAACGAGCGTTAAGCTTGACTCGGCGGCAGAGTTTCTGAAATAATAAGCGAAAGGATATAAGACAGATGGATACAATGCAGGGACTGAAAAGAACAAACTATTGCGGCGATACCGAGGGTGTAGGCAAAACCGTTGTAGTCGGCGGATATGTGCAGAAGATAAGAGATATGGGCAACCTTATCTTTATAGATTTACGTGACAGAACGGGCATCGTTCAGCTCGCGTTTGACGATAATACAGACAGAGAGGTATTTGAAAAGGCGAAGTCATGCAGAAGCGAGTTTGCGGTTATGGCAAAGGGCGTTGTAAGAGAGCGTGAGAGCAAGAACACGGAGATAAAGACGGGTTCAATTGAGATTTTCGTTGACGATTTAAGAATTCTCGCAAAGGCGCAGACACCGCCGTTTGAGATTACAAACGATACTAAGGTAAACGAGGAATTAAGACTTAAGTACCGTTATCTTGATTTGAGAAGAAACGTTTTGCAGCAGAATATCATCACGCGTTCAAAGATTGCAAAGGCTGCGCGTGACTATTTCTATGACAACGGCTTTATCGAGATCGAAACGCCGATGATGATAAAATCAACCCCCGAGGGCGCGCGCGACTACGTTGTACCGTCAAGAATACACCACGGCAAGTTCTACGCGCTTCCGCAGTCGCCGCAGATATATAAGCAGCTTCTGATGATTTCGGGCTTTGACCGCTACATTCAGCTTGCGCGTTGCTTCCGTGACGAGGATTTAAGAGCGGACCGTCAGCCGGAGTTCACGCAGATAGATATGGAGATGTCGTTTGTTGACGTTGACGATATACTCGAAATAGGCGAGGGCTTCATAAAGTACCTGTATAAAACGGTGCTCGATGTTGATATCCCGACTCCGCTGCCGAGACTCACATATAAGGACGCTATGGAGCGGTACGGCTCAGACAAGCCTGATACACGCTTCGGTATGGAGATACAGAACATCACAGAGGACGTTAAGGATACAGAATTTGTTGTATTCAAGTCCGCGATCGAAAACGGCGGCTCGGTAAGAGCGATAGTTGTTCCGAACGCGGCTGCCGTATATACGCGTAAGGAGATAGACAAGCTTGTTGAATATTCAAAGGGTATCGGCGCTAAGGGTCTTGCATATGTGCGCTGGACGGATGCGGAGCCTAACGCAAGCTTCAAGAAATTCTTCACGCCTGAGGAAATAAAGTCGCTCATGGACAAGCTCGGCGCAAAGCAGGGCGACGTTGTTCTTATCGTTGCGGATAAGGACAGAGTAACGCTCCCGGTTCTGGGCGCGCTGAGATTACAGACTGCAAAGCGTCTTGATATAATCCCTGAGGGCTGGAACTTCCTGTGGATCACGGAATTCCCGTTCTTTGAGTATGACGAGGAATCGGATTCATGGGTTGCGATGCACCATCCGTTCACAATGCCGGAGGACGAGTGTATACAGTATCTTGACACCGCGCCGGATAAGGTTATCGCTAAGGCGTATGATCTTGTATTAAACGGCGTGGAGCTTTCAAGCGGCTCAATAAGAATAAACGATTACGAGCTTCAGCAGAAGATGTTCGAGGCACTCGGACTCACAGAGGAGGAGATTGAAGCAAAATTCGGATTCTTAGTTGAAGCGTATAAGTACGGCGCGGCGCCGCACGGCGGAATGGGTATCGGTCTTGACAGACTGGCAATGCTCATGACAGGCTGCGACAGTCTCCGTGATGTAACTGCGTTCCCGAAGGTGCAGAACGCGTCAGAGCTTATGTCACAGGCGCCGGGCACGGTGGATGCGACTCAACTTGAGGAACTTTCAATAGCTATAGTTGAAGATAAGGAAGAAGAATAATGATTGAGGTAAAAAATCTCACAAAGCATTTCGGTGATAAAAAAGCGGTGGACGATATTTCGTTCACCGTTAATGATAATGAGGTGCTTGGTTTCCTCGGACCCAACGGCGCGGGGAAATCGACCACGATGAATATGCTCACAGGCTATATCGGGGCAACATCGGGAGAGATAAAGATAGGCGGAGTCGATATACTCCAAAACCCGATCGAGGCAAAGAAAAAGATCGGCTATCTGCCCGAGCAGCCGCCGCTCTATCCTGAAATGACGGTTAAGGAATATCTCACATTTGTTGCGGAGCTTAAGGGTATTAAGGATATAAAAAAGGAAATAAAAGCGGCGGCGGAAAAGGTAGGGCTCTGTGATGTAATGTCAAGAAGGATAGGCAATCTCTCAAAGGGCTACAAGCAGAGAACCGGCTTTGGCGCGGCGCTTTTAGGCGATCCCGAGGTGCTTATTTTAGATGAGCCGACGGTCGGGCTTGATCCTAAGCAGATAAAGGATATACGCAGCCTTATCCGCAGCCTCGGCAAGAGCCATACGGTTATTTTAAGCTCGCATATATTGCCTGAGATCAACGCGGTAAGCGACAGGATCCTTGTTATAAACAACGGTAAGATCGCGGCCGAGGACACGCCGCAGAATCTTTCAAAGACAAACAGCGGCGATAAGGTCAAGCGCATGATCATGAAGATCGACGGCGAGGCTGAAAAGATCGAGGAGGTTTTAGATAGTCTTGACGGCGTGACATATGAAAAGCTTGAGGGCGAGGGCGAATATGAGCTTAATATCGCGGGCGCTTCAAGCGATACGGGAAAGAAGATATTCTTCGCATTCGCAAAAGCGGAGCTGGCAATATTGGAGCAGCGCGAGGAAGAGCTGTCGCTTGAGGATATATTCCTTGAACTGACAAAGGAAAAGGGGGATAACAAGTAATGAAAGCGATATTTAAACGTGAGCTGCGCTCATACTTTCTCACTCTGACCGGATATGTATTCTTTACCATGTTCCTGCTTCTTGGCGGATTTCTGATTTATAATATGAATATCACGAACGGTTATACGAGCGTAAACAATACCATCAAAAATTTTATAAACTGGGAAACATTCATTCTTCCAATACTCACAATGCGGATGTTTGCCGAGGACAGAAAGCTAAAAACAGATCAACTGCTCCTGACATCACCTGTGCCGGTAAGATCAATAGTTATAGCAAAGTTTTTTGCAGCGTTCGTAATGGTTTTTGCTGCCTTGGTTGTGGTATTTTTATGTACCGCATCCTTCAGATTTTTCGGACGGATAAACTGGGCGGAGATGATAAGCAGCTATATCGGATTCCTGCTCCTGTGCGGCGTTGTGCTTGCGATAGGCGAATTCATGAGTTCGCTTACGGACTCGATGATCGTTGCGGCATTCTCAACGTATGCCGTTTTAATTGTAACTGTATTTCTCGGAAGCAGGGCAGGCGTGGTAAGCGGAAAGGCATCGGAAATCCTTTTATGGCTTTCGCCAACAGAGCGCTTTAATGATTTCGCTATGGGAATACTTGATCCCGCCGCGCTTGTTTATTATATAAGCATAATAGTTCTGTTTATAGCTATCACAATACAGACGACAGAACGCAGAAGATTTTCGTGAGGGGGCTATGATATGACTAAAAAATATAAGATCCTCTCATGGATAGGAATAGCGATCACTATAGCGGTGTTTATTCTTGTAAACGTATTCATGACTATACTCACAAAGAAAATGCCGCTTAAGATAGATCTGACAGAGAATAAAACATATGATCTCACGGCCGAATCATACGAGTATCTCAAGGGCTATGACAAAGACACAACGATATATATAATTTCGCCTGCCGCAAGTCAGAATAAATGGGTGCGTGCTGTGCTTGACAGATACGAGGCCGTAAATCCACATATTAAAATCACAAATGTTGATACTGTAAAAAATCCCGGTTTCGGCAGGGAGTATGTTAAAGACGGAGAGCAGCTTAATCAGCATGATTTAGTTGTTGTCTCAGGCGATATGTCAATAGTAATACAATCCTCAAAGATTGCCAGTTCTAACCAAAAGCCCCCTGAATGGCTTAACGTGGAAACAAAGGTGACATCAGCGCTCAAATACGTGTCAAGCGATGCTGTGTTCAGCGCATGCTTCACTACCGGTCACCGCGAGGACAGCTTTGCTTCGGCAAAGGAAGCGCTCGGCAGTGAAAACTATACTTCTGTAAGTGTAAACCTGTTCAGTGGTGACATACCGGAGGATACTTCCGTTGTAATTATCGCATTGCCTAAGTCTGATTTTTCAAACTCCGAAATTGCGAAGCTTGACGCGTATGTAAGAGCCGGCGGAGCGGTGCAGGTTTATGTTGACAGCGAATGTCCCGAACTGCCTAATCTCAACAGTTATCTTACTTCAAACGGTATAACAATTTCGGAATCGGGAATCGTTGAGGCAAATGACCATATCAGAAGAATTCAGTATGACGATAAGCAGTATATGCTGTTTGCGGCTGATTACAGTAATAATGATGTTCTCAACAAGATAATAGAAAAAGGAAAGGCTCTGTTTTATGTTCCATTTTCAAAGGCTATAAATACGGCACCAACTGCGGGAAATATTACGGTGGAGCCGTATCTTACAAGCAGCTCGGGTTCCGGTACAACAACAGACTATAAATCAACCGACAGCCACGGTTCGAGTAATATTGCCCTTATGAGCACAAATTCGGAAACAGGCGGCATGATATATGTGAGCGGAACGCCGATACTGATTGATATGTACAGTGTAAGCGAGATAGATGAGGTAGATCTCGGAAACGTTGAGTATTTCGTGACTGTCACAAACAGCATGACAGGCGCGGGTGATACGTTCGTTGTTCCTGTTAAGAGTGTTTCGCAGAATATTATGCATATGAGTATTGCAACCGGACAGAGATATTTTGTTGTTACAATAATCCTGCTCCCGGGCATTGCGCTTGCAATGGGACTCATCGTATTCTTTAAGAGGAGAAATATGTAATGAAAAAAAAGCGGTTTATTATCGGCGGCATAGCGATAGTTCTTCTCGTTGCGGGGATTATTTTCCTCACGCGGTACAATCCGGCAAAGCCGGAGGAAATGCCAAAGCCGACAGAAGATGTATCGGAGCTTGTGACCGTTCTTGAACTCGATACCGCTGACGAAATATCGGTAGTCTCGGACGAGCTTGATATCACGTTCATTAATAATGACGGAGCATGGGAAATAGACGGCGTTCCGGCGGATGATGTATCACCGTCAAAGCTTGCCGCATTCACAAGTAACGCGCTTTTATACACAACAGACACAATATTGACGGATGCGGATCTGTCGGAGTACGGACTTGATACCCCGTCCTTAACAATCATGATAAAGGACGGAGAAGAAACGCATACGGTGTTTGTCGGAGACAAGAGCGCGGTAGATAACGTGTATTTTGCAAGCGCGGACGGCGTTCTGTTTACGATGTCATACTACCAGTACAGTTTACTGATAAATGACGTATCGTACTATACCGAATACATGCGTCTTGCGCTCGGTATTGACACAATATCCGGGGTAAAGATAAAAACGAATGACAGGACTATAGATATATATCTGCCGGAGCTTACACGGTATGAGGGTAACGTATGGCAGATGCGCGAACCGTATAAAACGCTTGCAAGTGATACTTTCATGGATGAAAATGTGCTGCCTCAGCTTGCATCAATTTCGCTTTCCGAGAAGGCGGATACTATAGGAGACGAGCGCGCGGTGATGACAGTGACGGATAACGGCGTCACATATGAATTCAAGGTGGGCAGCAGCGATGGTGGCAGCGTATATGTTGAATATGAGGGTAGGGCATATAAAGAGCCTGCCGCGAATTTCGCGTTTATTGATGCCGAAACATTCAGCTTTGTCAATAAGCTTGTTTCGTATGTGAATATAAATGACGTGTCCTCATATACGGTTGAATTTGACGGAAAATCGTATAAGACGGATATTTCAGGTCATGATTCGGAGCTGAAATTTATGACAGACGGCAAGGACAAGGATGCTGAGACGTCAAGGAAGCTGTATTCCGAGGTTATAGGAGTTGTCGCAACCGGATTATATAACGGCGAATCATTGGGCGAAACGATCATGAAGGTGACATTTAAGGGACTCAACGGCGCGCCGGATTCGGTAGTTGAATACAAGCAGGTAAACGAATACACCGCCGCAGTCATAAAGGACGGGCAGACTATATTTGTGACCGGAATAGCGGATGTGAATAATTTAAAGGATAAATTAAAGGAGAATTGAAATGGCAAAATTATGGGAAACTAAAATTCCGTATAACGATAGTGAAAATGATTATGTGCCGCAGATAACGGCATACCCTGCGTCATCAAAGGGCGCGGTTATAGTGTTCCCGGGCGGCGGCTACGGGATGAAGGCGGACCATGAAGGTCCGGTAATAGGCGAGTGGCTGCAGTCTGTGGGCATAACAGCGTTTGTTGTTGACTACAGAGTTGCGCCGTATAAGCATCCGGCAGAGATCGCAGACGCGATCCGCGCCGTGAGATGGGTGCGCTTCTATGCTGATAATTATGGTATTGACAAGGACAAGATCGCGGTAATGGGCTTTAGTGCAGGCGGTCATCTGGCCGGCTCTGTTTCGGTGCATTATGATAAAGAAATGTACGAGCCGACCGACAGAATAGACTCTGAGAACGCAAAGCCTAACGCGTCGATCCTGTGCTATTCTGTAATCGACATGGGCACATACCGCCATGACGGGTCAAGACAGAATCTTTTAGGCAGCCCGTCACCGGAGAGAATGAACGATTTCATGTCGCTCCATCAGCAGGTAAACGCAAACACGCCGGAGGCGTTTTTGTGGCACACATCGACAGATCAGGCGGTGCCTGTGATGAACTCGATGCTGTATGCCGAAGCTTTGGCGAAAGAATGTATTCCGTTTGAGCTGCATATATATCCTGTCGGCGGTCACGGACTCGGACTCGCTCCCGCAATGCCGTACGTGGCAAAGTGGCAGGAAGATCTGAAGGAATGGTTAAAACTTAAAGGCTGGAAGTAAAAATTTAAACCACGGGTTTTCCCGTGGTTTAAATTTATTTGTGATGATATATTATATTACGCCTTCATCCAACAAAAATTCTGTCAGTCCGATATTAAGCACGCCGCTGTCATCATACCACTTCTTGCGGATATCTTTGCGGACGATAATCTTCGGGAAAGAGTCACCTGTCAGAGAGAACGGCTTTAATTCCTGAATAGTCTTTTCCTCATCAGGCAGAGCAAAAGCTGACTGGATATAAATCTTTTTGCTGCCTTTAGAAGCAATAAAATCTATCTCTCTTGCAACTTTGGAATAAGTGCCTGAACCATTCTTTTCATTGGAGTAAACCACGCCGACATCAACGGAAAAACCACGGATTATCAATTCGTTGTATATGATATTCTCCATAATATGTGTCATTTCCTGCTGACGAAAACCGATGCGGGCATTGCGCAGTCCGATGTCCTCACAGTAATACTTGTATGGGTACTCAAAATATTTTCGTCCTTTGACATCAAACCGCTTACTTTCGCTGAAAAGGAAAGCATCTTCCAAATGATTTATATAGACTGAAATAGTATTTTGCGAGAACTTCTCACCCGTCTTTGAACGCAGAGTATCGGCTATTTTCTTGGGGTTGGATAGAGAGCCGACAGAAGAGCACAGCAAATCAAGCAGATGCGTGAGAATATCCTCACGCTCTATCTTCTTGCGTTCGACAATATCTTTGAGATAGACCTCAGAGAATAGTGAGATGAGATAATTTGCTTTGGCTGTGTCGTTCGGGCGTGACAGCACAAGCGGCATGCCGCCGTAAAATGCGTACTCCGCAAAAGCATCCTCTTTATCGCCGCCAACCGCTGAATAATACTCAGCAAAGCTTAGCGGGTGTACGTGTATCTCATCACTGCGACCGCGAAATTCAGTCAGAATATCTTTAGAAAGCATTTTAGAGTTACTGCCTGTTACATATACATCAAGGTTTTGAAGCGACCGCAGATCGTTGAGGGCATCATAAAAAGTGATGCGTTTGCCTTCGGGATTGTATGGATTTTTAACGGTATCTGACATCTGAATCTCATCCACAAACAGATAAAACTGTTTGGTTTGTCCCTCGACTTTACTGCGGACATACTCAGCCAGCGCCAGCGGATTACGATATTTAATATCTTTCGTCAAGTCAAGTTCAACGGAAATTATGTTATCGGGCGAAATGCCTTGTTCGAGCAGATAATTCCGGAATAATGTGTTAAGCAGATATGATTTGCCGCAGCGTCGGATCCCTGTTATGACCTTGACCTGCCCATCCCACATATAATCTATCATATGTTGTAAATACCTGTTTCTTTTAATCTCCATTTTACACCTCATTGAAAAGTACGGCGAGTTTTGGCTTTACTTTTCATTATTATATCATATTTATCGGCAAATAGTCAATAGGTTTATATTGAAAACTACGGCGAGTTTTGTGATAACATTTCAATGAAATGTATTTATCCTACGGCGAACAGTGTTTGCATGGCACATATTTTTGTGAGATGACCTCATCGCGGGTTCCTGTAAATTCCCGCTTATTCTTTTCTCTCACGGTTGCCGCTGGAGCTTGTGTCGATATGACGGGTGATGGCGTGATCTTTGATGCGTTTACCGTGTTCTCAGTACCCTGCGAGCATGAAGTCAGCAATATAACAGTAGATAATAACAGCGTGATTATTTTTACTTTTGTTTTTAAAATATTCATATTGCCTCCATTAATTATAACTGGAAAATCTTGATGAGGAAAATGGATGAATGAGGTCTTAGATATAAAACCTAAAGATTTATTTGATTTTAGAGATTAGATAGATATAAACATAATAGTCATTTTGTTCCTTGACATAGTGACTATTTTATGATAGAATGGTAGCAAGAGAGATAACAATAGTTATTTCTGCAAATCAAGCACTAATTTACCTATTGGGTATACTCCCAAAAAGTAAACGACCGCTTACTCTTGGTTCAGAAGATAGGCGGTCATTTTTTTATGCTCTTGATAATTTCAAGAATAATAACGAGTATTATTAAGTATATGATTAAATCAAGTGACATTCTAACACTCCCATTCTATATTAAGTGTCAGAAATAACCGTACCCTCTCTTGCTGAATTGTATTATAGCACAATTTGAAATAATTTGCCAATATAATCAAAGAGAACCCGCAAATCCCGCGAGTTCTCTTTGCATTTAAATGGTTAAATATCCTTCAGCATATTTTCCGCTAAAATCGCGTAGCCGGAGGTGGAGTCGTTTACGAACACGTGCGTAACGGCGCCTATAAGCTTATTATTCTGAATGATCGGCGCGCCGCTCATGCCCTGGACAATACCGCCGGTTTTTTCAAGCAGTTTTTCGTCTGTTACTTTTATAATCATGTCATGCTCGCCGCCAAACGGCATGACGCTTTTTATATTTATTGAGTATTCACAAACCCCGTTTCCGTCAACGTCCGCGAGGATTTTCGCTTTGCCGCATTTTACCTCATTTTTCGCGGCAACCTCAACAGGCGTTCCCGAAGGAGCTGTTGTTATCTTACCGAATAAACCGTTTTCGGTATTTGCAGTAATCGTTCCGAGAAATTCGCCGTTAATATCTCCCCGTATGGCACCGGGTGATCCGGATCTGCCTTTAGATATTGAAGTAATCCGGCAGCCCTGAATAATCCCGCGTCCTACGGGCATAATATTTCCGGTATCCATATCGAATATCCCATGTCCGAGCGCTGCGAAGGTATCGTTGTAGTAGCAGGTTACAGTTCCCAGCCCCGCCGTGCTGTCACGCAGCCACAGACCAAGTCTGGGCCCGCTTTCCGTAACGGCCGGCGTGAGCTCGACCTCACGGGTTTTACCGTTTCTGTCAATCGTAAGCGTAACATTGCCGGAGGCATTAAGCTCGTCTAAAAACATCTCATTGGAAACGGCATGCCGTCCGTTAATGCTTGTGATGACATCGCCTTTTCTGATGTCAAAGCTCTTTGCAATATCATTCTTTGTACCGTCAGTCCCGGTCACTGCTGTGGTGTCTGTAACTATAAGTCCGTCCGTGTACAGCTTAACGCCAACGCATTCGCCGGAAGGAATAGCCTCCATTGCATGCGCCGTGCACGAAACGGCGGCAAATATCATTACAGTCACCGCAGTCTTTAAAATTCTGCTCAATTTTTTATCACCGTCCTTCTGAAATTTAGTGTCCGATTTTAGCGTGTTATTTATACTGCAAAACTTATTCTTGTTTTGGTTCAAAAAAACATAGCTTTTTTTTGAGTTTTATGTTATACTATAAATGTTATTAAAATTTTGAGGTGAACAGTCCGCTTGCGGACTGTAGCACAGCAAAACGGAGTTTTGCGTGGCGTAGAAAGGTATTAATATGGAAAGCTATTTAGATAAATTAAACGACAAGCAGCGTGAGGCTGTAACAACAATAGATGGACCGCTGCTTGTGCTCGCCGGAGCGGGCAGCGGTAAGACGACCGTGCTCGCGAACAGAATCGCGTATATAATGCAAAATACATATGCAAATCCGTGGAATATACTTGCGATAACGTTCACAAACAAGGCGGCGGCGGAGATGAAGTCGCGAATAGAGGGAATAGTCGGCAGCATAGCTCAGTCAATGTGGATCGGCACGTTCCATTCGATCTGCGCAAGAATTTTGCGCTCATGCATCGAGTGCGAGGGGTACGGAAAGGATTTTATCATATATGATACTTCCGACACAAAAACGCTTATGAAGGAATGCATGAATGAATTCGGGGTTGATGAAAAGACTTATCCTGTCAGATACGTGCTGTCAAGAATTTCGGACGCAAAGAATAACATGATGACGCCTGATGATATAGCGGCGTCTGACAGGCATGATCCGAAAATCAGGACAATTGCGGCGCTGTATAAAAGCTACAATAGGAAAATGAAAAGCAATAACGCGCTTGATTTTGATGATATCATCATGCTTACTGTAAAGATTTTAAGCGAAAATGAGGATATAGCGGAAAAATATCAGGCGCAGTTCCAATACATATTGGTTGACGAATATCAGGATACGAATAACTCCCAGTACGAGCTTGTAAAAATACTTGCCCGCGGCTACGGCAACATATGCGTTGTAGGCGATGATGACCAGAGCATTTACAGCTTCCGCGGCGCCAATGTAAATAATATTCTCGGCTTTGATACGGACTATAAAACGGCGAAGCGTATTGATCTTGAAGAAAACTACCGCTCAACCTCAATAATTCTTGACGCGGCAAACGAGGTTATCGCGAACAATAAAAAGCGCATGGGCAAAAATCTGTGGACGAAAAAGAGCGACGGTGAATGTATTTCGTCATACTGCGGATATTCCGAGCGCGAGGAGGCGGGCTTTGTCGCGGCCGAGATAAAGCGACGGTATAAAAAAACAGGCAGATACAATGACTGCGCAATTCTGTACAGAACAAATATGCAGTCGCGAGCGCTTGAGGAGGCGCTGATGCGCGAGGCGATTCCGTATAAAGTACTTGCGGGCATGAGGTTCTATGACAGAAAGGAGATCAAGGATATAATCGCATATCTCAGGCTCATATATAATCCGCATGATGATCTGAGTCTGCACAGAGTTATAAATGAGCCGAAGCGTAAGATAGGCACGGCTACGATCGCAAAGATAACGGCGCATGCAAACGAGGAAGGAGCAAGTAATTTTGACATTATAAATAACATAGATATGTATGAGGACCTGAAATCGTCGGCAGTAAGATTAAAGGGCTTTGTATCGCTGATAAAGAATCTGCGCAGGCTTGCTTCGGAGCTTCCGATAGACAAATTCACAGACCGCGTAATAAAGGACAGCGGATATCTGGCAATGCTTGAAGCGGAGGATACCGTAGAATCAAGAACACGGCTTGAAAATATAGAGGAATTTATGAACGTCGTGACCGAATACGCAAACGACGCGACAACCTCCGGCGGACTTGACGAATTTCTTGAAAACATAACGCTTCGTTCCGATATTGACGATCTTGACGAGAACGCGGATTATGTTGCGATGATGACGATCCACAGCGCAAAAGGGCTTGAATTTCCCGTTGTGTTCATTACCGGAATGGAGGAAAGGCTGTTCCCGAGCGTGCGTTCAGGAGGCACTGAGGAGATAGAGGAGGAACGCCGCCTTTGCTATGTGGCAATAACGAGAGCGAAGGAAAAGCTGTATATAACCCGCGCGTCAAGCCGCTTCAAGCACGGATTCCGCGAGCCCTGCAATGAGTCGAGGTTTCTGCGCGAGCTGCCAGCAAAATGTCTGAGAACAGACGGCGGTCCGGTGAGCAAGTCTATGCAGCGTCTTGAAAAGGTAGGAATAAAGACAGAGCCGGAAATATGGAGACCGGAAAAAAAGTATGCGCAAAATACTGATCCTGCTGTTGATAATTCAAATTTCAAGTCCGGTGACCGTGTGCGTCATCGCAAGTTCGGAGACGGAACCGTTGTGCAGGCGCAGCCGTTCGGTAAGGACGCGATTTTATTAATTGATTTTGATACGGTAGGAACAAAAAGACTAATGGCAGCATTTGCAAAACTTAAAAAAATATAAAGGAGATATGATATGGCACTTGATGCAGTTGCAATAAGCGCGCTTACCGGCGAACTGCAATGTCTTGTCGGCGGAAGAATAGACAAGATTCATCAGCCGGAGCGCGATGAAATAGTTATACACGTGAGAACGCGCGAGGACAGCTACAGACTTGTGCTTTCGGCAAGCCCCGCGCATCCGAGAATACATCTCACATCTGCGGCAAAGAAAAATCCGGCTGTGGCGCCGCTTTTCTGCATGCTTCTCCGCAAGCATATCGGCAGTGGAAAAATCACGGCAATCGAGCAGACGGATTTTGAGCGAATAGTGAAAATATCGGTTGAAAGCTATGATGAGCTCGGCGATCTCACAACTAAGCAGCTTATTATTGAGATCATGGGCAGATACTCAAATATAATTCTCGTATCGGGTGATAACAGGATCATAGATTCGGCAAAGCATGTTGACGAGTCGTTAAGCTCGGTTCGCGAAATTCTCCCCGGCGGGATTTATGAGGCACCGCCGCCGCAGGCGAAAAAATCGCTTACAGACTTTACAGCGGAGGATAAGCTCAGCTTTGACCGTCCCGGAAAGGCGGATAAGGCACTTATCGGCTGTATTGCGGGAATAAGTCCGCTGACGGCGCGCGAAATTATATATTCTGTTTACGGCACAACCGATATTGTCGCGGAGAATGTAAATACAAACAGGGCCGCGGGAATTAAGCTTGCGGTTTTAAAGCTTGCCGGGGACGTAAGAGGCGGCTGCTTTACGCCGTGTATGATTACCGATAAGAACACGGGGAAGATCATAGAGTTTTCGGCGGTCGATATAAAGCAGTACGAGGATCTTGCCGAAATAGAGTATTATGACAGCATGAACGAGCTTGTGGACGCGTTCTATATGAAGCGTGATATGCACGAGCGTATGCGGCAGAAGAGCGCGGATTTAACGAAGCTTTTAAATACCGGTATAGAGCGGACGGCAAAGAAGATCGGGGTTCTTGAACGGACATTAAAGGACGCGGCGAGACTTGATGATTACAAGATAAACGGCGACCTCTTAACGGCAAATATATACCGTATGGAGGAGGGGATGAAATCGATTGAGGTCGAGAATTTTTATGATCCCGAATGCAGGACCGTGAAAATTGCGCTTGATCCCGCAATGTCGCCGTCGCAGAACGCGCAGCGGTATTACAAAAAGTATAATAAGGCAAAAACCGCGCTTACCGAGGCCGCAAAGCAGCTTGAAGCAGGACGCGCAGACCTTCTGTATATTGAGAGCACGCTCACAATGATTGAGAATGCCGAAAGTGTTGAGGATATAAACGCTATAAGGACTGAGCTTATCGAGCAAGGGTATATCCAGCGCAAAATAAATGTAAATAAGCGTAAAAAGAAGGAGCAGTCAAAGCCGATGCATTTCGTATCGAGTGACGGATTTGATATATATGTCGGCAGAAACAACACGCAAAACGACTATCTGACGCTCAGATACGCGAACAATTCCGATATATGGTTCCATACGAAAGACATACACGGCTCGCATACCGTTATAAAACTCGGACTTGATAAGGACGTGCCCAAAACGACTATACTTGAAGCGGCGCAGCTTGCCGCGTATTATTCAAAAGCGCGCGAGAGCGCGCAGGTGCCGGTTGACTACACGGAAATAAAGAACGTGAAAAAGCCCAACGGCGCAAAGCCGGGCATGGTGATATATGACAGATATAACACAGTGTATGTAAAACCCGAGTTAATAAACAAACCTGATTAAATTGTAAATGTTTTATTAATTATGAATTGGTGTTATTGAAAAAATTTTTTAAATAATATATAATAAAATATAATATTGTAAATCCAAGCAGGAGGTCAAGCATGGGGAAAAAGCTAAGCAAAAAGACTGTTATTATAGGCCTGTGCGTTATAGCTGCGGCTGCAATTGCTGCGGGATCAATAATCAAAAAGGTTTCAAACGGAAACAAAAAGACGGAGTATGAGGTTGTAAAGGTTGAACGGCGCGATATTACAAGAACGATAGACGCTTCCTCAACCGTAGAGGCAAACGATACATATGATGTAACAGCTCTTGTAACCGGCGAAATTTTATCCGATACGTTTAATGAGGGCGATGTTGTTGCAAAGGACCAGCTTCTTTATACGATAGACTCAGAGGATGCGCAAAGATCGGTGGATACGGCGCAGAACAATCTCACAAAGGCGCAGCAGGGCTTTTTTGATGCCGTTAAGAGGAAGAGTGATACGATCACGATAAACTCAAACAACGAGAAGTCCACTCAGGCTGCGGTCACAAAGGCGCTTTCTAACGTTGACAGCGCAAACCGCACATTCCAGTCGGCTCAGAAGGAGCTTGGCAACCTAACGATCAAGGCTGACGTCACAGGCACGATCAGCGAGGTGTTTGTAAAGACGGGAGATAATGTGGTTGACGGTTCAAAGCTTGCGTCTGTTTATGATGATACTTCATTGAAAATTCAGATTCCGTTTAACGAAGCGGACACTGCGGCGATAAGCGCGGGAGCGGGAGCTGAGCTCACAATAGGCTCATCGGGCGACAAGCTCAGCGGCACGGTCGAGAGCGTTGCGGGCGCGACAACGGCAACAAGCGCTCATGCGATCGTGCGGTATGTCACGATCAAGGTCACGAACCCTGGCGGACTTAAAGCCGGAGAACAGGCATCGGCTGTTATAAACGGTGTTTCCTGCAGCGATCTCGGAACGTTTGAAAACTATGACGAGGGCTATATCACAGCGCGCGCAAACGGCAGAATAAGCGCGATATATCTTGATGAAAATGATCACGTCACCGAAGGACAGGTCATAGGCTATATTGAGTCCGATAACGTGACAAACACATATAAAAACGCGCAGACAAATGTTCAGAACGCGCAGCTTGATCTTGATGAAGCGTACAGGAGGCTTTCGCAGCTTGTTGTTGATAACGATACATACTCGCTCGATTCTTCCATAAATACAGCGGCGCTCGCACTTGACGATGCGAGAATCGCGCTTGAAAACGCGAACAAGAAGCTTGATGATTATAACATCACAGCCCCGATTGACGGAACGATAATAATAAAGAACAAGAAAACAGGCGATAAGCTTGAACAGAACACAGGCGCCTCATCGGAGCCGATGGCGGTAATCTATGATATGTCTGTTCTGAAGGTTTCACTTTCCGTTGACGAATCGGATATACAGGATGTAAAGGTTGGCCAGTCGGTTTCGATAACCGCGGACGCAGCCGAGGGCATGTTCGAGGGTGAGATAACGAAGGTTGGCGTAAACGGCACATCGGAAAACGGAGTAACCGTTTACCCTGTTGAAATAACGATCAGAGAATACGGCAGTCTTCTTCCGGGTATGAATGTGGACTGTGTTGTGGAGGTTGAAAGCGCAAAGAATGTGCTTGCGGTTCCTGTAGCGTCAATACAGCGCGGAAGCAGAGTTTTTGTAAGGGGCGAAAAAACAGAGGATAATGACAGAGCGCCGGAGGGCTACCATAGCGTACAGGTAACAACAGGCGCGACAGATTCACGATTTATAGAGATAAAGAACGGACTCAAAGAGGGTCAGGAGGTCCTCGGCGCAATAAAGGCGTCCGGCGCGGAAGCGCAGGGTAACGCATCGTCTATGGGTCAGCCGCAGATGGGCGGGAGACCCGGCGGCATGAGCGGACCTCCGGGCGGCGGCTATGGCGGCAATTACGGCGGCATGGGCGGCAACATGGGCGGCAATCGCGGCGGCATGCGCTGATAGGGAGGTATTGGGAGATGCCTCATCTGGTAGAACTGGAAAATATATATAAAATATACCATATGGGCGATACGGAGGTGCGCGCGCTTGACGGGATCTCGCTTTCTATCGACCGCGGCGAGTTTGTGGCGATAGTAGGCGCATCAGGCTCCGGCAAATCCACCTGTATGAATATAATAGGCTGTCTTGATGTTCCGACAAGCGGAACATACAGGCTTAACGAAAGAGAGATAAACAATTATTCAAATGACGAGCTTGCAGAGGTAAGGAATAAGATGCTCGGATTTATATTCCAGCAGTATAATCTTATTCCGAAGCTTTCGGTTATTGAAAATGTGCAGCTTCCGCTGATGTATGCTGGGCTCAGTGAAAGAGAGCAGCGTGAGCGCGCAATTACTGCTTTGGAGCGCGTAGGTCTTGCGGATAAGGCGAAGAATATGCCGCAGCAGCTTTCGGGCGGTCAGCAGCAGAGAGTTTCGATCGCGAGAGCGCTCGCGGGCGATCCGTCCGTGATCCTTGCAGACGAGCCTACCGGCGCACTCGATTCAAGAACAGGGCGCGACGTGATAAAGTTTCTGCAGCAGCTCAATCGTGAGGGGAATACGATCATTCTTGTCACGCATGATAACTCGATCGCCGCGCAGGCGTCACGGATAGTCCGTATAACGGACGGAAAAATCGTATATGACGGACCTGCAATGGGCGATAAGATAGTCGCGCGCCAGCATGCGGCGGGCCACGAGGAAGAGGGTGAAGCTTGATGGGACTCGGTAAAAGCTTCACAATGGCGCTTTCGAGCATAATAAACAATAAAGTGAGAGCGCTTCTGACGATGCTCGGAATCATAATCGGTATCGCGGCGGTAATCATACTCGTATCGGTAATGAACGGACTTACGAACGAGATCACATCGATGTTTGACGATTTCGGAACGACCTCGCTTACGGCCAATATCATGACGCGGTCTGCAAATATTGAGGTAAAGCCTGATGAGGTGTATGAATTTGCGGACGCGAACCCGGATATGTACAGCGGTGTTTCGCCTCAGGTGATGGTATCGGGTCAGATCAAGCTTCCGACATCGGGTGATGATGCGATCACAAGCTCATGCAGCGGCGTATCGGAAGATTATTATGATATAAAGCGGCTCGAGCTGGGTTTCGGACGGTTTATCTGCAATGTTGACTGTGACAACAAGTCAAGGTCGGCGGTAATAGGTTCATACCAGGCGTTATACCTGTTTGGAACGTGCGAGGACGCGTTAAATAAGACAATAAAAATTAACGGCATTCCGTTTACTGTAATTGGAATTCTTGAGGAGGAAGAGGATTCAACTCAGTCATCCTCGGATAATGCCGTTTATATTCCGTACACAACAGCACTGCAAATGAACGGAACAAACAGGGTTAATACATATATTGTTGACGCTGCCGATGACAGCGTTGTGGATGAGGCAAAGGCAAAGCTTGAAAGCTTTCTCTTAGAAAAAATCGGCGACGATGATTTTTATAATGTTACCTCGCTCAAGGTCATGATCGACGCAATGACGAATGTGATGGGCAAGATGACGATGGTTCTCGTTGCGATAGCCGGAATATCGCTGCTTGTAGGCGGCATAGGCATTATGAACATCATGCTTGTAACGGTAAGCGAGCGTACAAGAGAGATAGGCATAAGAAAGGCACTCGGCGCAAAGCACCGACATATCATGACGCAGTTCGTTATGGAATCGGGCGTTGTTAGCTGCATAGGCGGCATAATAGGAATTATCATCGGTTCAGCCTTTGCAATGCTTGCGGGTAAAGCGCTCGGTATGGCGGTCAGGCCGTCAACCGGAGCGATAACTATTGCATTTTGCGTGTCGGTAGGCATAGGAATCATATTCGGATTTTTGCCGGCAAGAAAAGCGGCAAGACTGAATCCTATTGATGCATTACGCAGTGAATAACGTGAAGATATTATTGGAGGATTTATATATATGAAAAAAATAATTTCAGCACTGCTTGCGGCGGCGGTCATGGTTCCGGCGGCGGTTCTGCCGGTATCGGCTTCAAGCTCCGCATGGCAGCGTGATACGGAAATAACATCGTTATTATCGGCGCTTGATATTATGGTAGGCGATGACAGCGGTAATTTCAATCTTGACTCATATGTAACGAGAGCCGAAATGGCTAAAATTGCTGTCGCGTCGTCAAGCTATAAAAACACTGTCGCAAAAGGAATGTCCTTTTCTCCGTTCTCGGATGTAAAGAGCAGCTTCTGGGGCGCTCCGTATATCCAGGCGGCGGTTTCAGCGGGAATAGTTGACGGATATATTGACGGAACCTTTAAGCCTGACGGAACGGTTACGTATGAAGAGGCAATCACAATGATGCTTAAGGTTCTCGGCTATTCAAATTCCGATTTCGGAGCGTCATACCCGTACGGACAGGTAGGCGCGGCTGAAAATCTTGAAATGACGGACGGAATGAATTCCGGTATCGGCGAGTGGCTGACGCGCCGACAGGTTGCGCAGCTCGTGGCTAATACGCTTGATACACCTATGAAGAGCACAGGCGCTGACCTTATAACCGTTCACGGCTGTCAGATCATGGAGGATGTCACGATCATATCCGATTCGCATGACGATTCAAAGCTTGCCTCGGATGAGATCGCAACCTCAAACGGCAAGTACCGTATTAAGGGTTCGGGCTTTAATAGTGATTATGTCGGACTTCGCGGCGATATGGTAATCAAGGACGGCAAGTATTTTGTCGCGTTCTCGCCGGACGGCGATGTTATATCAAACAGATATATCGTATACGCGACGCTTAACGATAAGATCCTCGCATATCAGGCCGGGGATAACACGAATCTCAGACAGCTTGATATAAGCAGCACAACCACCTGCTATAAGAACTCGAACGCGTATACATATGCGGCGTTAAAGTCAGAAATGGAGATGGGCGATATAATCCGTGTCCGCTACAATGACAATAACGAGGTTGATTATATCAACTACAGCGAGGGCAATCTTGTAGGTCCTTTGAAGGTCACATCATCGTCATGGATGGGCAGCTTTGAGACGAATTCGTCAACAAAGGTGATGCGCGACGGCACAAAGGTCGAAAAGAGCGATATACAGACTAACGATATTGTCTATTTCTGCAACGATCTTAATATGATCATGGCATACAGCAAGAAGATCACGGGCATATATGAAAGCGCGTCACCGTCAAAGGATGCGCCGCAGAGCGTAACGGTATCGGGAGTTTCATATGAGATAGAAGGCTCGGAGGCGTTTAACGCGCTTTCATCAAGCGGTTCGCTTAATTACGGCGATACGATAACTCTCCTTATGGGCAAGGACGGTAAGAAGATCGCGGGCGTTGTAACAAACACAACAAGCGATTCTATCACGACCACATTAACCGGCTATGCCATAGCCGCAGGCAGAAAAGAGTTTACCAATTCAGACGGAACAACGTACACAAGCAATTATATAACGGCTGTCACGGTAAACGGAGATTCATATACATATCCGACAACCGGTGATGTTTCGGGAAGAGTAGGCAGCGTTGTAAATATAACGATCAAGAACGGCAAGGCGACCGTAGGCGTGGTTTCATCGAACAATTCGAGCATAGCCGGACTTGTAAGCTACGGCAACAGAACGATAGGCGGTTATAAGGCTGCAAGCAACATAAGCATACTTGACACGACCTCATATTCGGCGGGAGTGCCGTTATATACAAAAACGTATCTCCAGAGAATTGACGGCATGGCTCTTACGGCAGCGAATATTAAATATTATAAGACGAACAGCAATGGGGAGATATCAGAGCTGATACTCAACAATGTGACGGGTGATATGTATTCGTACGGTCTTGTGACGTATACGCATTCATCTACCGGCTCGGGATATTCGACGATCGATATAGACAACAGCGTATATACATATTCGACAACGGTTCAGGTAGGAACAGGCGTTCAGGCGGTACTGGCAGGCGGTGCGGTTAAATCGACAACGCGGCTTGCGGCATATAGCGGCGCGGTTGAGTCGCTGACAACGGCAGAGGTCGTTATAGGCAATAACACATATACGTTAAGTGATAAGGTCAAGGTATACAAGAAGATCGACACAGGCAATTACCAGTCAATGTCGCTTAACGACGCGATCTCGGATTTCAAGAACTACAGCTTCGTATGCTATTACGATAAGCCGGAATCAAGCGGCGGAAGAATCAGAGTTATTGTTTGTACAGCGAAATAATAGTATAAAAATGAACAGGAAATACCCGACACGTGGAAGTAAGTGTCGGGTATTTTGTATATATAAACGGATGTAATTTGCCCCCCAAAATTATGTTTACAATGTTGCGAAAATATGGTATATTATATATGTGGAGAATATTCATAGGAGGAAAGACTTGTGAAAAAACGACTTATCAGTACGATAATGGCAATATGCGCGATTACCGCGTTATTGCCTACACCGGGAACAACAGCATTTGCTGACGATACCGTAACGCAGACAGGCTGGATTTCGCAGCAGGGGGAAAACGGCAAGTACGCGTTCTTTTCCCAAGACGGCGAACAGCTTACAGAATATATGTACGACAATGTTTGTGAGGATTTTGCCATAGGCCGCAGTTGGTCGTGGATTGAGCATTTTTTAGGTAACGGCGGCGATGTTAAAAGCCAAGACCGGCATTTTGCACTAACGGGCTCAGAAGAATACGCTGTGGTTTATCTGGATGACGAGATAAAGTATATTGATACAGATTTTAATGTTATTGATATTTATAACCGTGACGAACCGTTTTATACGTCGCTCAGCAGCTATTGCTGCAGCTACTACGATCTCGGTTTTCTTATTCAAAACGGTTACGGAATTGCCGGATGGGAAAGCAAGTATTCTTATATGTTTGCTCATAAATATTTTTCAGAAAACGCCAACGCCGGCCGCACTACGGGTATATATAACAAGCAGACAGGAAAAGCCGCTCTTTTATTCGGAGACTATGGCTCTAAAATGTGTACAGGAAACACGAAAGAATATCTTATTATACAAACCGACAGCAAAAAATACGGTGTTGTGGACGGTAACGGAAAGCTCATCCTTGAACCGATATACGACAAAATATATGCTGCGCGAAACAGTAGCTACAATGTAATTGATGATGTTAATGTCGAGCTTAACGGACAACGTGAAATCATTCATCTTCCGGACTTAAAATTCAAGCCGAAGACGGTTTACAATACGGCAATAAAAGTTAAAATAAACAACGCTGAAATTCCTTGCTATGTGATTGACGGATACGCGGTAATCGCGGCAGAGGATTTAGGCGGCTATGGCTTTGACGTGGCGTGGGATTCTGAAAAACAGCGAGTGACCGTTACTCGCAATCCTGAGTATTACGTTATAAATCCCGTTGATACGGTAAAGAGTGAAAACAGTGGGGTTTATACATATACCGAGGATTCTGACGTTCAGGTTTTATTTAATAATTTTGCGGTTCAGGCGTATTCGATAGGCGGAAAAATGCTTATCCGTCCCGAAACCGCAATGATTGGCAGCGACATAAACTGTGAATTTGACTGGAATAATTGCACGCTCAATATAACAGTTGCAGGATTGGAAACAAAATAAAAGGGACGGCGGACTTCCATAAAACAGTATAGTAAATAATTTCATGGCAGGCTAACAATCAGGATTGAACGTAAAGCGGATAGAGATATTAAAACAAATATCTCTATCCGCTTTTTTCATAATAAATGTCATGATTTAGGGAATAAATACTATTTTGAAAATCGAGTAAAACCTATGTTTTTCAGAGACCGGGGTGCGGACATATTCTTGGACTTCGGAAGGAGTCAAAAGTATGTATACAAAAGAGCAGATAGAGACCGCATTGAAAGAGTTTGAACGTTTAGGATCTGTGCAAGCCACAATCAATTTGTTGGGGTATCCTTCAAGAAATACTCTGTATAGATGGTATGAAGAAAAGCTCGCTGGAAAACCGAACTATCATGGCTCACCAGATAAACCATATAAAATTAAAGAAAAATTCATTAATGCAGCTGAACATCCTCGTCATCCTGATGCAAATTTAAAATTAGATGCAATTTATCGTTGCTTTTCTCTTGGAGAAGGTGTAGAATATGTATCAAGAGAAATAGGTTATAGTCGTGCGAGTATATATACTTGGTACCGAAAATACCAGCAATTCGGGGTTGTGGGACTTATGTCATCAAAAAAACAGATAAAACGAGAAGAAATGGATTTTAATACCGAATCTCCTAAAGAACAAAATATTGCTGACTTACAGGCTCAAATAAACAATCTTCAAATGGAGATTGATGTTTTAAAAGAAGCTCTAAATATATTAAAAAAAGCCCCCGGCATCAATATAACGGAACTAAAAAACCGTGAAAAGGCAGTGATTATTGATGCCGTGAAAGATAAATATTCACTGCCACAGTTATTAAAGTGCCTATGTATAGCAAAAAGCAGCTATTACTACCAAGAAAGCGTAATAAAAAGACCTGATAAATATCGTGATTTGCGGATACACATAAAAAGAATCTTTGAAGAAAACAGAAATTGTTATGGATATAGGCGCATTCATGGAAAATAAAAGAAAAGCGGTATAACTGTTTCCGAAAAAATAGTTCGGAGGATTATGAAAGAAGAACGCCTGAATATACCTTCAAAACGCACCATAAAATACAAATCATATAAGGGTGAAATCAGTCCGGAAGTCGATAATATAATCAATCGTGATTTTCATGCTGCCACTCTTAATTCAAAGTGGTTGACTGATATAACTGAATTTGCAATTCCTGCAGAAAAACTCTATCTTTCCCCTGTTATTGATTGCTTTGATGGTATGGTTGTTTGTTGGAATGTAAGTACAACGCCAGACTCCATATTGGTTAACAAGATGCTTGATGAAGCGATTAGTACATTATCGCCCTCAGAGCATCCAATCGTACATACAGACAGAGGATGTCATTATCGCTGGCCCGGATGGATAGAACGGATGGATAACGCTGGATTAACCCGCTCCATGTCTAAGAAAGGATGTTCTCCTGATAATTCCGCCTGTGAAGGATTTTTCGGTAGAATGAAAAATGAGATGTTCTATGGGCGTATATGGACAGATGTGTCGATAGATGACTTCATATATCAGATTGCCAGCTATATTAACTGGTATAATACCGAAAGAATTAAACAATCGTTGGGCTTCATGAGCCCGGTAGAGTACAGACATAATCTTGGATTAATTACTTAAAATCAGTCCAAGAATATGTCCGCACCCCCACCCGTTTTTTCAATCGCAAAATGCTGAAAAACCTTTACATATTGTTCCAAAGAAGTTAAATTTATAAAAACTCAATTTAACTATTCTCTTCAGTATTATAAGAAATACAGTTCAGTACTTCTATAATGAATTTTCTATATGTTTCATAAATCTTCTTCCATACTTCTTCGCTTGGTAAATCCTTATTATACACTCTATTCTGATATATATAACGCAGCAAATTCACTATCGGTTTTTTGTCATTTCTTGAAGCCGGCATAATTTCGTCAGCAATAATTTCTCTATTCTCCCCTGAAGCTATTCTTGCGGTGTATTGTTCTTTAATATTGATAAAGCAATCCCACAAATAAGTTGAATAGTTTCCATATAACAATAATTCCTCATGATAATCTTTCGAACTAATCCCTGAAACTGCTATATTATTTGTTGCAATATCTTCGTATCCAAAGGGAACCGGAAACCAATTCATATGACTATGTGCGTTAAGTAACTTGGCGAATGAATTTCCTTTAAATGTTATAAAAGTATTTTCTTTATATTGTTTATTAAATTGCAGTATTAAATTTCCATCTGAGTTAACGCTGATAGTTTCACATACCGACCAACGCATGAAAGGAAGATATTCCGCTAACACTTCATTGAATCCTTTATCTAAAATCTTAAGGTCTGTAGACATAATAATACTTCCAATATTATTGATGTCAATAAATCCATAATTATTATCGTATCCAGGTATATGTTGCAACTCAGTTAAAAGCGACTCTCTCAAAGGCGATATATCTATATCTGCATGAAGCAGTAAATATAATATGTCAGTCAGCGGTAAAGATATAAAAACATCGAATGGTGCCGGTGTATATCCCTCTTTTTCTTTCTTTAAGTATTCATCATATTGCTTTGTGGTTCTCCTCAATCCATACGCAAGCAGACCCGAAATTGGAGATGTGTATGTCTCTCCAAAACTTTTATTTCCCAAATCAAAAATTGTATATTCATTAATAATATGAAATAATCTATTCTTTGGATAATTAATAAAAATATCCGCAAATTCCGCTTTAAAAATTTCATAAAATAATTTGATAATATGCCGTTTGATATCTTTATCTGTATATGATTTGAAAATAGCATCTGTATACTCAAGAAGAGATGTCTGTTCTCTAATCTGTGTGTTTATCTCTTTACTTTCACTAATCAGTTGAAAATCAAATATATATTTAATTTTTTTCTCATCATTAAATGTATTTAGGACATCTAATATTTGGCGTCTATATACTTTCAACAGTGCGCAGAATCCATGCCGTAATAATAATATTTTTATATAATCCATATCATGTATAAATTCATTAAATTCGGTCAAGAATGTTAACAATCTTTCAGATATGTCTGTCGTTTCTTCAGTGTTTTTATTCGCCATCCATGGATTTATGAATTTATAAACATTATCATGCCATCGCTTAATCATATCATCTGCTAATAGTGAATTCAACACTTCATAATATATTCTAGCCACTTGTTGTATAGCTTCCGCAAATAATAAGTTGTTATTTTCCATTTGCTTTTGTGATAACATGTCTCGGGAAACATTTAATATATCTTTGGTATTTCCTCCCCAATAGTTAACTGCACGTAGTATCATATTACTATATTGATCATTAGATATCTTTGCGTTTTTAACAGCGAATCCTTTACAATAAACACTACAATCTTTAACTCCACTTGAACCTATATCATAAACCATTGAGACAGCTCTTTGCCTATCCCATAATATTAAACGACTACCACTTATATTAAGCGCAAAATCATATTTATCATAATTATAAAGTTTACCAAATATACTATTGCGTCTGCTTTGTTTAAAAAGAAGACTGGTATTCCGATTATTATAAAATTTGTTACAAACAATAGCATTATCCTGATTAAATTTATATGTAATATCAAATAAAGATATACGTAAAGTATCTTCTAACATGGTCTGAAGCATCCTACAGAAATTACTTTCAGGTCTGTCATCCATTGGATTGTTAAAATGGTTAGATTTTAATTCAGTATAGCTTTCTTCACAGTCAGAAACATTTATAGAAAATTCCATACGAGTTCCGCGAGCGCAATTGCAGAATCTGATTTCTTGATCTTCTGCAATGCTCATAAAAATATAACCATCTGATTTACCCGAATGCATATTAATGTTATATACTGTTTTATCGGTATCTGTTTTTGTTTTTACAAATAGCATATCGGTAATCGCAAAAACTGAGTGTAGTCCGATTCCAAATGCCGATGTTGGCTTAAGCCATTCGGGCATTTCACTCATGGCATCTTCAATACCGTCTCTGTTTCCTGTATTAATAATTCTGTCTTCCACATCCTCTTTGCTGATGCCGATTCCGTTATCCTCAATTACAAATTCTGCAATCGGCTGTTCTTCGTTATGATTAACATGTATTTTAATTTTATAATAATCAAACACACTGGTGTCAGAAAAATCAAACGGTTGTATATTTTTATAGTCTATTTCTCCATTAACCTCTAAATGTTTTAAGAAGTGGTTCCATCTGCCTGATAATATATCTATCCAAAATTGCTTCTTCAAAGCATCAATACTGTTTTGTAATAATTCCCGTATAAAGATTAATTTATTATTATATAAGCTATAACTTTCGATTAGTTCATACGCCTTTTCATTGCTAAAAGAAAATCTCATGTTTTTTTGGGATGAGATTGTGGATTTACCATCTACCAATATTTTATAATTTAAATTCGGAGATAAAGCCTCTATATCCTTAAAATTGAATTCATTCCAATATAACTTAATATTTTTAACAATATCTTCTATCCATCCTATCCAGTTCTGAGTTTCCAGAAGGACCTCATCACAAAAATTTTGCAAATCCTTGTCTGTACAATGCATAACCGAATGTTTTCCTGTTTTTAATTCTTGCTTGATTTTCTGATTTGCAATATCAAAAATTACTGAAATAGTATCTTTTTGAATAACAAAAGAAGTTACTGATTCATGCTTATAATAATGAATAAGATTTTTTCTGGTTAATCTTCCGAACGATTCAATTGCCATGGTATTAAATCTGCCGTTATCTAAATCACATAAATCTCCAAGGCATAGCATAGAGGAAACAAACCGCGGATGAAATACATATCCTAAAAGGCTGTCTGAATCCTCCAAAAGATTAAGCATATCCATAAAAGATATGCCATGTGAAAAACACACTTTACCAATAACATCCTGAATTCTGGGAGGTATGCTTCCATCGCTACTCAACACAATACTTAAGGAATGGGCCAATTCTAATCTGTGTGGAAGCTTCCTTGATCTGTCAGGATGTTTACGCCTATAAAACTCTGCCGCCAATAAAATCACATCTCGATAAACATGTATTGGCCAGATGTTGTTACTGCCAATCCATTCTGCCGAAGTAACGTTTGCAGCGGCCTCTTTTAAATCTTTATCTGAGGAACTTTTGCAGCTATTGATATATGATTGGAATTCTGGAGTACTCCAATCCGATTCCAGTTCTTTTCCCTGAACAAGCATACCAAGATCATGCATATAAGCGCAAACAAGAAGCATCCAAGTGTCAGCGGGAGACAGTGTTTCAATCCGACTGCTTCCAAGCAGTTTCTCTATTGCGGAAATAATGTGTTCAGAATGTTCATGTGAATGTTCGCTATAATGAGGGAATAATGCAATAACTGGACGCAGATTCACCTCCATTTTTTCTCGTATTATGTGGAAGGATTCTAACAACTTCCTCGCATTTTCTTCACATTCTGCGTAATTTTTTAAATGTTGTTCAAGAGTAAACGTTAATTTAGGAATGTATCCAAAAGTAGATTTATAATCAATCACTATTAATTCAACTCCTTCTTTTACATATAATATTATCAAAATCATGAATGTCTTTCACATTCATAGCTTCACAATATTCTTCTGTGAGTTTAATGGCAGTCGTCAAAAACTGTACGGTTTCAAAAATATTTAATTGTCACAATTTATCAGTTATTTAATATCTCTTTTTAGTTTACGTTTCGGATAATTTATAAATGTAAGCATAAACTCATTACATTATTTAGATATAATTATACACTATATCTAAAATATTTTCAATCACTTTTAATAAAAAGTTATATATGATACCATTTAATATACTATTAATTTATTATAATGAAAGAACAGTCACTCTGTATTTACATGCAGTATTAAGCGTCCGCAGTAAAGTAACTGACGACTGTAAATGCAGTGATAGTCACAAACACATACATGTTAAGTGATAAGATCAAGGTATACCGGAAGATTGAAACGGGCAACTATCAGGCAATATAGCTTAACGACGCAATCTCAGATTTTAAGAACTACAGCATGACATGCTATTACGATAAAAAGGAATCAAGTGGTGGAAGAATCAGAGTGATTGTTTGTACGACCAAGTAAGAAAAATAAAAGGGACACTATGGACACCCTATATAAAACAGTAAAGTAAAGAATTATATTAGGTGTCTGTCAAACAGGATAAAAAAAGCAAATCGTTCATTTTGAGCGATTTGCTTTTTTCTTGTATATATGTCACGGTATAGTAATCATTTTGTAGAAGGGTGTGTGAAAAATTTTCTGTAATTTAGCTTTCTATGATAGAAAATTGATTTT
>JAFLUC010000029.1:0-11954 GCA_022509005.1 Oscillospiraceae bacterium
GCGTTCTAATAAGCTATGATACTCGTATCATGTCAAGAGAATTTGCCGAGGAAACAGCAAAGGTGCTTGCAAAGGAAGGAATTAAGGTTTATCTTTTTGACACTGTTCATTCGGTTCCTGAGTGCTCATTCGGTATAAGAGAATTAGGCTGTGCCGCAGGTGTAATGATAACGGCTTCGCATAATCCGAAGGAATACAACGGTTATAAGGTATATGGCCCTGATGGCGGACAGCTCCCTCCGGATGCAGTTTCAACGGTTGTTGACGCAATGGATGCAATTGATATATTTGATGTTTCATATGCCGACCTTGATGAGTCAATAAAATCAGGCATAGTTGAGATCGTTGGTCCGGATCTTAATGAGAAGTTCTTACAGACTGTCCAGACGCAGCAGTGCAATCCTGAGGCGGTTACGGCTGTTGCGGACACGTTTAAACTTATATATACACCTTTCCATGGCACAGGCTCACGTCCGGTTCAGGAAATATTAAAGAGAATCGGTTTTAAAAATGTGCTTGTTGTTAAGGAACAGGATACTCCGGACGGAAACTTCCCTACTGTTAAGTCACCTAACCCGGAAAACAAAGAAGGCTTTACAATTGCAATTGAAATGGCGAAAGAGAATGACGTTGACGTTATTTTCGGAACCGATCCTGACTGTGACCGTGTTGGTATCGTTGTTCGCGACGCCGAGGGCGAGTACAGAACACTTACCGGCAACCAGACAGGCGCGCTTTTAGTTGATTATATCCTCCGCTCAAAGCAGGAAAAGGGCGAGCTTCCCGATAACGCGATAGTTATAAAGACAATCGTTACAACAGAGCTTGCCGCTGCGATCGCGAAATCATACGGAGCTGAATGCATGAGCGTTCTCACAGGCTTCAAGTACATCGGTGAGAAGATGACAGACTTCAAGCACAAGGGAAATTACACCTATATGATAGGCTTCGAGGAGAGCTACGGCTATCTTGTTGGTAACCATGCGCGCGATAAAGACGGTGTTGTAGCGTCAATGCTTATCGCGGAAATGGCAGCATACTACAAAACAAAGGGCAAGTCACTCTACGAAGCGCTCCAGGATATATACGCAAAGCATGGCGTATATGTTGAAAAGACAATGTCATACACAATGCCGGGTAAGGACGGCATGGAGAAGATGGCTGGCATTCTTTCCGGTCTCAGAGAAAATCCGCCGACCGTTGTAAACGGCATGAAGGTGGTTAAGACCACCGATTATAAGGAGTCAACCGTTATGCTTCCGGACGACACAGAGCTTCCGAAGGCGAATGTGCTCCGCTACGATCTTGAAGACGACAAGACATATTTTATAGTTCGTCCATCAGGTACCGAACCGAAGATAAAGCTTTATCTCGGCACAAATGCTGATACAGTTGACGCTGCAAACAAACTTATCGAAATGATAATTGAAGATTGCGAGAAACAGTTTAATCTTAGATAACAACAAATCAAAACCATCGGCTAATTTGATGCCGATGGTTTTGATTTTTTTAACATGATTTTTTATTTTTCTGTATCTGTTCAAGCTTTTTTGTGATTTCCTCAATTTCATTCAGATTATTACCATACTCGGCTTTAATTTCAGAAACCTTTCTATTGGCCTTATCATGCTCACTGTTGAGTCTTTTCTGCTCAATGTTAAGTTCAATATTTTTATCCTGCAAATTCTCAAGAATTTTTTTCTTTTCGTCAAGCACTTCCTTCATATCGGAAAAACCCATTAGTTCCTTCTTGATTCTTTTTGAAAGCTCTGAATAAGTATTAATACTGATTTCACATATATGTATCAACTCGTCAACCTCAGAAAGCGTGTCCACAATAACGGATACATAAGAAATATCCTCATCATGTCTTTTTGCTTTTACAAAGTTTGTTAAAATATCAGTTATACACTTATCCGAGCTTTTCTCACATTCTTCAATTTTTTCATGAAGCTTATAGAGTTTTTCTGTAAGCTTTTCAATCTCGTTCTGTACAATATATACATTACCCCTGTTATCAGTAAGTCTTTGGTTGTTTTCGGCAATATCATTTTTTATGAGAGTGACCTTTTTCTTTGCCCGATTGATTTTCTCAATATATCGCTCAGCCTCATCCTCAAGCTTTATTTTTTTGATTTTAAGTGATAGGACTTCAGCAATATGCTTGATTTTTGTAGTATTAAAAATCATAGCAACAGAAACATCGTCATGACTTCCGTTTCTTGTAATATCCGGCATCAATTCTTCAATTTCCTCCACTGTCTTTGAGTATCCTTCCTGCTCAAATTCAAGTAGCAGCTGTCCGTAGAATGCTTCTAACAGTTGCCCATCACCATATGTATCATCTATACCATCGCTTCCGAAGCAAATCGCTACAGGCATATTATCACTAATGAAATATCTGAATTTATCAAGTGCGTCTTTCTGGCAAATTGATGTTGTCACATTTGAAACGCAATCATCATCCCAAGGTATCGGCTGAGTCCATTCACCATTTTCATCAATACTCAAAAATTTACCATCCCCAAGATGAATTCCCAACCAGTAGTTTTCTGTCACTATTGCCGCTATGAGGGTTGCACCATATGCAGAAAGATATTTTCCTGATTTATATCGCTCTCTGTACTTATCCTCAAGACCATTCAGCTCGGATTCAGTAAATGGATTCTCTGCATAATCCTCCTCAACCTTTTCATACCACCTGTACATTATACTCTTAAATAGCTGATTCATAATACCAGGCTGCTCATTTTTATCAAGAAGCTCGTTAATTGATAGCTTTGTTTCTTCAGGCTTATCTGAAAAGCATTCACTGAACTTACATAAGCATTCGACAGCGGATTCTACGGCAAACATTGCACCTTTATTCGATCTGAAATACTGTGGACTTCCATGTCCGTCAGAAACCGCAGCAATATGAGTTCCGTTTATATCCAGATTAAGTGAATAATCATCTGAAACCTTATTGTTTTCAATATGACTTGATTTAAAAACCGAAACGTCTACCAGATCTGCCGAATATGACTTTGAATAATCTTGGCAGACTGTTCCTTTATCAATATGACTCGACCCGATAACAGATTTTGCATACACATTATACATTAGTATCACTCCTCTGCGAATTTTGTGTCCTTGCAAAAAGGACGTAATCGGGCATTAGTTAAACTCGTCCCACGACGGATCTGTTTGAGCCCATGGATCAAATCCACCAGCTGCAGAGCTTCCGTTTTGCATATTGAAATCGCCGCTAAAGCCATTCATCATCATAGTGTCATTTGATACCTCGGTCATAATCCTTGTAACAAGATCCTCAGATGATGCTTCAGATGTTCTTTCTACTTCCTCCGAGCTCTTTGAGCGGCTCTGGAATTCACTTGTAATTTCCGAGGCCTTTACAATAAACTTTTCAAGCGATGTCATGTCATTTACATGAATAATAGCCTCTCTTGAGCCTACAAATTCCGCAAGCACATCGTTACTTGCCTCATCAGCAATCGCAAATGCAATCTTTATCGCCCGCTTAAACCATCCGTTCTGCTTCAGATCCGCAAGCGGCTTCTGCCAGTTATCATTAGGTTCACCATCGCTCATAAGAAGAATAATCGGAGGGTATGTTCCCGACGAAACATCAAGGAACCCGTTATCTCTGTGAAGCTTATCATCAAGCGCCTTGCACGCTGCCCCCAGATCAGTAACGCCTCCGGCTTGCAGTGGAACATGCATATACTCACTTGGAGATACCGGAACAGGAGTCACCCAATGCGCACCGGTTGAAAACTCAAGAATTGCAACTCTTATTTCTGCGTCTTCGTTGCTATCTGAAATCTCTTCGAGTTTATTCATAACGTTTTCAATCGCTGAATTGACCTTACCTATACGGCTGTCAATCTGCATGCTGCCTGACGTGTCAACAACATAGAACAGCGTCATCTTCTTCCTCTTTTGTTTTACCAAATCGTCATGTAATGCCATTTTATTTCCTCCTTATTGTATAGTACCCTCATTGTCATCAATCACAATTTTAAACCCAGGCCTTGCCGGAAGCATCTCTTTAGGCATAACCTGTTTAGTGTTTCCGGAGGGCGCTATTACAGTCCACGGTTTATCATACATATTAAGAATACCAAGCATTTCAGGGTTATTAGGATTAGCTATAACCGCGCCCATTATCCCTATTGGATCCATGTATCCATCGCTGACTTGCCACTTACTGATTCTTACACCTGGATATACAGGTATACTGAATTTTTTAAATTTAAGCGTCATTGAAGGCTCTATTTCAGCGCCGCATTTCATGCACTTAATTTTTTTACCTGATGTGACAAAGTTCTCCTCACCGCATTTTATACATCGTACATTTTCACCTCTTAAACGAACAAACGCATCAATCCATTTTTTCTCAATAGGTCTCTTAATCGGATTTTTAACTGCCTCAGATGAAAATGTGTCGATAAAGAGCTGTTTTATATAGTCCGGAAACATTGGCCAAAGATTATATGCATTTGTCTGCATATTTACGCTAGCTTCATTTCTCTTATCATTCGGATCAAAAATAAATACAGGATCACTGCCATAATAGCGCTTTTCAAATTCTGGAGTCATACATGGCGGAGTTGAATATCTACCCTCAAGCGGATGCTCCATAAATATCATTCTGAATAATACCACCGCAAGTGAAAATCTGTCCGAATATTTGTCCGGTGTTCCTCCCAGAACTACCTCCGGAGCCATATAACGCTGCTTTCCACTTATTCCAAAATTTTGGTTCTGCCCGGCAATATTATCGTTATCACATATGAGAACATCACCATTTTTCGGATTAATAAAGAACCCGCCGTTGTTTATATCCTGGTAACTATATCCGTCATTATGCAGCGCAGAAAAACCACTGATTGTATTTATTGCCGCATTAATCAAGGCCTCATTTGTCGCAAACCGTGCCTTTAGCAACAAAAATTTGGTCAGCTCCTCATATTCTTGCGGACGAATATCCATTATGTAACCAAACGAGCCTTTCAAATTCTCTGTATTATCTCCCGCATTGATAACAATATCTTGTGGCCACAGGAATGATCCTGTAGGTGGATTTTTCTCAGAATTATTTTTAAGATTATTGAAAAAGGCCTTTTTATTCTTGTTTCCTCCATCTTTATCCATATTCTTCAGGTATGAATCATGAAACCATTTCATCGCCTTTTCCTGTCCGTTATAATTGACCTTATAAACTTTACCCTGTCCGCCGGATCCCAGAAGACCTATAACCTGAACCGAACCGAAATTAAGAGTTCTGAGTTGCTGTGTCTGCACCATACTTGTTCGTCCTTCCTTTTATCAATATTGCCCCGCATCAGTTGAAAGCGTTTCAACCTCCTGAAGCTGACTCTGTGTACCACACCACTGACATGTGAAAAACATTTGATCACCATATCGGCATGTTATTTTACCGCAGTTACCACATACAATAATATTTCTTCCTCCGCAGTACGGACAACCGGGATACTCGTCAACATCGTCGAAGCTGCCAGTGATATTAACTTTGTCAAAACCTTCAGCGGAAGCTGATTTTTCACTAATTCTGAATGCCCATGTTCTTACCCAGTCAAAATTCCTCTTTTCAACTCGCATTCCGAACAATTGACGATTCAAATAGCATCTGCCCAAAACTATGTTAGCTTCCATGTTATAATTACTAACTCCTTTCATAGAAAATATTTTTATAATTATTTACTTTAATTTATCATTTACCAATTCTCTGACGTATTTCCGTCAAAAATTTCTCTGCACCGCGCTCTCCGTTAGATGCTGCCATAGACAACCATTTGTTTGCTGCATTGTAATCTATAGGAACACCCGTACCTCTGTAGTAGATCAATCCAAGATTATATTGAGAGATCGCATCACCTTTTTTATTATATTTATTACCGAGCGCTGCTCTCTCCCAAAGTTGTATCGCCATATTCACATTTTTAACAACACCAATCCCGTTAAAGAAGCAGGTTCCGAGCTTTCTCAGTGCTTCCGGATAGCCTGTATCTGAAGCAGCCCGCCACCAATATACAGCCTCCGCAGTTCTTTGGGTTTCTGCCATAAGGCAGCCCAGATAATACATTGCCTTTACATATCCCTGCTCAGCCGACATTTTATACCATTTTTCAGCCATAGCAGGATTTTTCGCACCGAATACTGCCGTATCAAACGCAACGCCAATATTGAATTGCGCAACGCAGTCACCGCATTGAGAATACTTTTTATTGAGCGCTGCCTTCTGCCAAAAGGTAAGTGCCATACATGTATTTCTCTCTGTTCCTCTACCGGTATTATACATAAATCCCAGCCAACGCTGCGCTTTAGGATTATCCATCTCAGCAGCCTGATACATATATTTAAACGCTTCATCGTCCCGATGACAGTTAAGCGCATTCATCGCCTTATCGAAAACACGCTCCGATTCATCCTGTTTTATTTCCTTTTGTTTTTCCGAGGTCCTTCCAAGTATCTCACCAAACCATCCGGCTATCATCCCAGCAACCTCTGCGCTCATAAATGATTCATCCTGCAATCTTTTTGAAAAAACAAGAAACCGCCGGTCAAACTCCCCGTCCGTGAGCTGCTCATCTGTTATTATGACACGGTATAATCCATCATCGTATACCCTTTTTATCATACTTCGCTCCCGCACCAGCTCCGGCGCTGTATCTGTAAGCAGTGACACAAGCGTTTTACCATCGCTCAAAACTCCTCGGCCGCGCAGCTTGACAAGCTCTTTTATAATATAAACGATATTTATATCTTTTGACACAGCAGCATGGCAGTACGGACACTCTGATATCGGTTTTGCTTCGTGTTTAATGATTTTTCCGCAAAATCTGCAATTCAAATTGAGCGCCTCCCCATGATTAATTGCATACATATTCATTTTACCACATTATCAAACAAATCACAATAGTTTTTTCAAATTTTTCTGCTTTTCTCCGCTTTTTTTATACAAAAACTTGCAAAATTATACTATCTCACCTGTTTTATAATATATCACGCTATGATTTATTTTCAATAGATATTGATTTTGTTGATTGACAGTGGTATAATGAACATGTAACATATGAAAATAATCACAACAATATCAGGGCAATTTGCAGCAGAACACGGCGATCTTATGCACACTGCTGAAGAATAGGATGTAGAAATTGAAGATTTATATTATTAGACATGGTGAAACCAATCTGAATGCGAAAGGTATTATGCAAGTCAAGGTCTGGCACGGACATGTCCCATACAACTGTTGTGTGAGCATAATTGAGGTAAAAAAGGAGAATCAAGACTAATTGCTCATGACAAAGTGTACTATGATAAAAGTTTGATTATAGATCGATATAGAAAATAGTAATTTTTTTGTTCAATATAATTCGTGGATTTTTCGTTGATAAAAAGATTGAGACCGCATAGTTATGCGGTCTCTGTTGTTTTTGGAGGAGAGGATGGGATTCGAACCCACGAACGAGTTTCCCCGTTACAGCATTTCCAATGCTGCGCCTTCGGCCACTCGGCCACCTCTCCATAACAGTTTAATTATATCATATCACAAGGTATTTGTCAAGGAAAATTTAGTCTTTCAAATGTATATGAACGATTTTGTCCATTGAATTGAAAATACACTTATTTTCTGATATAATATGCAAAAAGGAGCTGATTTTTATGCGCGGAACCTACTGCAGTAAATGCAATCATTTTTTCTATTCTTATAAAACAGAGCATTATTGTCGCCGTTGTCGCACGCTTCTTATTGATATTCCTCTTGAATATGAAGAATTTGCAGCCCTCTCAGCAAACGAACGCTACAAGCTTGCATATCGGCTTACAAGCGAATATAACAGACTAAAACGGAATAAAGCATGAGCGACATCGTGCCGCTCATGCTTTTCAAATTGCTTTCTCAAATATAATTGTACATCGTCATTGTACTTCAATTTTCGTTGCTATTTTTTCAGATAATTCTTATATATTTTTTCCGCTTCTCCCTTATTTGGACTAATTATCAACACAACTGCATCTTTATAAACCTCAATTAACGCATTATCAAGCTTCGCGACTTCCGAAGGACGATATGATGAGTATTGCGTTCTCATACTGTCAACGTGATCCTGAAGCTTTGATTTTACAGTTGATGTGTTTTTCGTCTTGACTATAACAAACTCATCACACACGGCCTTCGTTCCGACATATGCTGCAATTTCATCATAGTTGTTCGGATTTATATTAAAATACTGCTCCGCACCTGTATTATCAAGCCTCGTAAGAGTCTCGGAAAATGCCACATCAGAATTAAGAACTTCAGCGAGAGTTTCACAATCTATACTGCTGATCTTTCCGCATGCTGCTGCACTAATAAGAGATAAACTCAGCACAGCACAAATAAATATCTTCTTCATACATTTATCACTCCCCGCCACTCTTCTTCACAGAATCCTTTAAAACATTCACTGTTGGCTCCGGTTCGTTCTCTACCATTGAACTTGTTTTTGGCGCTGCAGTTTTCTCCGCCCCATCCTCCGATTCGTCTGTATCATCATCCGCCTCTTCTTCTGATAGGCTGTTCGCATCAGGTACATATGCCTTCTTCGTTATATACTGCAGCAAATCAATACAGCAGCCACGATTCAGATTTATTCCGTCTGCTGATACACCGCGAGGCAGATATCCACCGTCTTTTCCGAGTGCTGATACAGAATCCACATAGTAAACCTCTTTCTCCGCAGCCATAGCTTTAATTCGCTTATTATATTCTTTTATCTTACCAAGCGTCATACTATACAAACTGCTGCTTGTTGTTTCTCTTGTTGACGGCGGAATTGAAATCACATAAATCTGCGCCTTTGCCTGATATGACTTAACTTTATCTATAAGTTTTTTATAGCTTTTTATGAATTCCTTTACATCTCCATCCGCAATTTCGGATTCACCGAATGATAAAAAAATCCTCGTGAACTGCTTACTTTTGAGTTGATCTATCGCGGCAGTCGTGCTGTAACCTGTCGCTGTGGTATAGACATTATCAACATCAAGTGTTATGTCTGTATAGAAATCAGCATCCTCAAGTAAATTATACATTCCGATACTATCTGCAACTGAATTGCCTAAAAAAGCAGAATTACTAAAGAAAGACATTTTTATATCGGTTATATCTACTAAACTTTCATATTGCACTTCGTTTACTGTCTGAGCCTCTTGTCCTGCTGTATTTGTTTTTTGTTGTGTCGCTTTGGAGGCCCCGGAGTCCTTTTTCCCAAAACAGCCCTTACTGATTATAAGAATAACTGCAACTATCGCAAGAATCACGATTATCATACAGTTTCTGCGCTGCCTTGCTCGCCTTTCGCGCTCGCGCCTGCGCCTCTCCTGTTCGCGGCGCCACATACGCTGTGACATAGCCATAGCTTCCGGTCTCCTTTCTCTTTTTATTCGTTAAGCAGCTCTAACGCCTTTTGAAGCTGCGTATCTTTGTCTCTTGGTACGCTCGAAGCATATCCATCCTTGTATTCATTCGGCAGACTGATTTCATAATCCGGCTTTATTCCTTCTCCATGAATACATATGCCGTTAGGAGTATAGTATTTTGCTATTGTAATCGACATTCCGGAGCCATCTGAAAATGGTATAACTGTCTGGACAATCCCTTTGCCGAAGCTCGTTTCGCCCACTACTTTTGCTCTGCCATAGTCCTTAAGTGCCCCCGTGAGAATTTCCGAAGCGCTTGCGCTGCCGCCGTTTATCAGAACAACTATCGGAATATCAAGCTCATTCGAATCGGACTTGTACTCCTCGCGTCTGCCGCTGCGTGTTTCTGTATAGGTTATTATCCCTTTCGGCAGAAGATAATCTGCAATATCGCATACTACATCAAGTACACCACCCGGATTATCACGAAGGTCAATGATAAGCTTTTCCATACCTTCATCTTTAAGCTTATCAATTTCAGATTTGAATTCAGTATATGTTGTTTCTTTTGAACCGGCTTCATTAGTGTTAAACGCACTTATCCTTACATAGCCTATATCACTGCCTATCATCTCGCCCTTTACCGAATCAGAGGAAATATTCTGCCTCTCGATCGTATAATCCTTCTGCATTCCTCCACGTTCAATTGAGATAACAACTTTTGTTCCTGCAGGACCACCCTTAATTGCGCTGACACATTCATCCATTTGCGCTCCGCCGTATTTCGTGCCGTCAACAGCCAGGATATAGTCGCCGGGAAGCAGTCCCGCATGGTATGCCGGAGAATCCTCTGTGGGAGATACCACAATTATCTTTCCCTCAGTCTCATCAACCGAAATTACAATTCCTATACCAACATAGCTATCCTCAACACCGCTTCTGTATGCTTCAAATTCTTCTTTTGAGTAATAATGAGTATAAGGTTCGTTAAGTGCCTCGACATATGCCTTTGCAGCAGCCTCATCCATCGCACGCTGATTGTAATCATCATATAAATATTCACTTTTTATATAGCTGTTTATTTTTTTAATCTTATCAGCGGCTATACTTCCGTAGCTGTCCGCCGAAAATGGCTTATTTTCATTATATATGTTATATGCCAAAGCTGTTCCGCTTATTGATATTGCAGCAGTAACGACAACTATCAAAATATTTTTTAAGAATGGTTTCAAAATCAGTTTCTCCTTCAAATACTTAAAGAGCTGCCGCAAAACCGATATACGTTTTGTGACAGCCCCGATTTATTTTCTGCAATTAATCTATTAGATTTTCATAGGATTTGATATAAGGTATTTATGTACCATCATCGCTACCTTGAATACAATTGCCTGATCAAATTTTCTGAGGTCAAGACCTGTAAGCTTATATATCTTTTCAAGTCTGTAAACAAGCGTGTTTCTATGAACAAACAACTGTCTTGAGGTTTCGCTTACGTTAAGATCATTCTCAAAGAACTTGTTTATCGTAAGAATTGTTTCATCATCAAGCGTGGTTATATCACCCTTCTTGAATACCTCCTGAAGGAACAGCTCGCAAAGCTTAATAGGCAACTGATATATAAGACGTCCGATTCCAAGATTATCATAACTTAAAATGTTCTTCTCTTCATCAAATACCTTGCCTACCTCTATAGCAATCTGCGCCTCCTTGTAGGAGTTGTTCAGTTCATCTATGTTTGTCGCAACAGTGGAAAGTCCCACAACTACCGGGTACATAATTTCGGAGTTTGCTGTGTCAAGAATCTGCTTTGCCATATCCTCAAGACCTTCCGGTTTAAGAACCTCCTTAAGCTCCTTGATAAATACTATATTGTTTGAATCAATACTTATAACGAAATCATGCTCCTTATCCGGATACATATTTCTTACAACCTCATAGATTCCACTCTCACCCGGACCTATTACCTTGATATAGAAAACAGCTCTGGGTACATCACAATCAACATGAAGCTCACGCGCCTTTTGGTGAAGATCAAATGAAATAAGATTATCGAAAATTATGTTCTGCATAAAGTTCGTCTTATCATATTTTTCATCGTAATAGTGACGGACATTGTTTGCCGCAATTGCAACCGCGCTGCAGCAGTATTTTGATGCCTCATCCGTTCCCTCAACATATACTACATACTCGGCATAAGGCTTATTTGACATTGAACGAATAGTAAAACCGTCCTTAAATAAAATTTTTTCGCTATTTGAAGCAGCGCTCACAAGTCCTTCCATAATTTCTTCACTCGGTTCGAGTCCGTTATACGCAAGAACCAATCCATGTGAATCGGCAATACCGAATCTCTTTGGAAAAACCTCTGACATCTGTGATACAATATTCTGAAACGCTTTACTAATCATATTTTTTGCCTCCGAATGTAGAACTTATACTTAAACAGCTGCTATATTAATCCAAATCACACCTGTATGTATTTATTATACAACATTATTTTTTAATTTTCAAGCATTTTTTAT
>JAFLUC010000029.1:12054-27778 GCA_022509005.1 Oscillospiraceae bacterium
ATTTATTATACAACATTATTTTTTAATTTTCAAGCATTTTTTATAAATATTTCATAATTTTTTTGATAAGTAAAATGAAGCGGCAGAAACCGCTTCACTCTTACACTATCTGATTTTCAGAGTTCTTACGGCATTAAGCACCGCGATTACCATTACTCCGACATCAGCAAATATTGCGAGCCACATATTTGCAAGTCCAAATGCGCCGAGCGCGAGACATATGAGTTTGATACCTATCGCAAATATGATATTCTCATACACTATTCGCATACACTTCCGCGCAATCCTGATCGCGACTGCAATTTTCAGCGGATCATCGTCCATGAGCACAACATCCGCCGCCTCAATCGCCGCATCCGAGCCGAGCGCGCCCATTGCGATACCGATGTCCGCCCTCGAAAGCACAGGAGCATCATTTATTCCGTCTCCGATAAAAGCGAGTGCTTCGTTACTATTTTTCGCATCAAGCAGTTCCTCAACTTTTGTTACCTTATCTGCCGGCATAAGACCGCTGTGAAACTCATCTGCTCCTACCTCTGCCGCTATCGGCTCTGCGGCATTTGCCGTATCACCTGTGAGCATTACAGTTTTAGTGATTCCGGCTTTTTTCAACTCCGCTATCGCCTGTTTTGAAGTTGGCTTTATAACATCTGATATAAGAATATGCCCCTCATATTCACCGTCAATTGCTATATGAACAATCGTTCCGGTTTTATGGCAATCATGATATTTAACATTGAGTCTATCCATGAGCTTCTCATTTCCTGCAGCAACCGTTCTTCCATCAATCACTGCGATAATACCGCATCCGGCGATCTCCTCTATATCTGAAACTCTGGATTTATCCGGAGCAGTTTTGCAAGCGTTTCTTATACTTAATGCTATCGGGTGGTTTGAACCGCTCTCAGCAAGAGCCGCATATTCAAGCAGCTCCACATTATCCATCGCACTATGGTGAATGCCCGATACTGCAAAAACGCCTTGCGTTATTGTTCCTGTTTTATCAAAGACAACATACCTTGTCTTTGCCATAGTTTCAAGATAATTTGAGCCTTTTATAAGAATACCCTTGCTGCTTGCTCCGCCTATTCCGGCAAAGAAACTGAGCGGAATGCTTATAACCAACGCGCACGGACAGCTTATTACAAGGAATGTGAGTGCGCGCATGATCCAGCTGCCCCATTCAGGCGATGCGTGCATAATAAGCAGTCTTACAAGCGGAACCAAAACCGCAAGCGCAAGCGCTCCGAGGCATACAGCGGGAGTGTAATATCGTGCAAATCTGCTGATAAAATTCTCCGATTTTGATTTCTTTGAGGTTGAATTTTCAACAAGCTCCATAATTTTTGACGCTGTCGAATCGCCGAACTCCTTTGTAGTTTTTATTTTTATAAGTCCGGTCATATTGATACTGCCGCTGTTTACACTATCACCTTCGCGGACATCTCTTGGCAGACTCTCACCGGTGAGCGCAGCTGTATCAAGCGTTGAATGTCCATGCGAAATAACACCGTCAATAGGAATCCGCTCTCCAGGCTTTACGATTATCTCCTGACCTATTTCAACTTCATATGGATCAACCTCAACAATCTCGCCATTTTCTTCAATATTCGCAGTATCCGGACAGATATCCATAAGATCCGCAATATTACGACGACTCTTTCCTACCGCGATTCCCTGGAACAGTTCTCCTATCTGATAGAATAGCATAACCGCCGCGCCCTCGCGGAATTCGCCGAGCGACATTGCGCCGATCGTCGCAATTGCCATAAGAAAGTTTTCGTCAAACACCTGACGGTTCAATATTCCCTTGCCTGCCTTTCTGAGTATGTCATAGCCTATTACAAGATACGGTACAAGATACATCAGAAGCTGCGCCCAGTGCGGCATATACGGAAATATGTACGCTATGACGCTGCATATTATAAGCGTGGCAAGCGAAATACAGATTCTCGCGAGGATCATTTTTTGCTTCTTGTTCATTTATATCACCATTTGTCAGATTCCGTAGATCTCGCAGTCCGATTCAATTTTCCTGCAGCTCTTTAAAACCTCAGGCATAACGGTACTAGGATCCGCGCCCTCCTCAAATTCAACAATCATCTTCAGCGCCATGAAGTTTACGACTGCCTTTTTTACACCTTCCGTATTGTTTGCAGCAGTCTCCATCTTATTTGCGCAGTTCGCGCAGTCAACATCAATTTTGTAGCTTCTTTTCATAATAATACCTCCTTTCATTCATATGAATAATTGTTCATATGTTCAATTATGATTATAACACTATCTCCTTTAGTTGTCAATACCTTTTTCAAAATTTGTACAATCAAAAATTTAAAATCAGCATAAAAAGAAAAGCTGTATCAAAACTGATTAGCTTTGACCCCAGCCCTTCATTTGTGATTTAATGCTTTTACACTTCTGCGGACATGTTCGCAGCACAGTTACATCTTGTTTACCTCATCATAATTCATAATATTTGTCACATTTTCTAACGCAGCAAGATATCTTTCACACCACGGTTTTGCTTTTGCAAGATCAAGATTGCGGTAGTTACCGCATTCTATCTCGCTCGCGCCGAAAACCGCACCGTCATGCGCGATCGTTTTCTTTAGCGCATCCTTGATGATTTCAAGAGCTTCCTCAGGCTTGACGCTGTCACGCACAAGGAAATAGAAACCAGTCTGACAGCCCATAGGTCCGAAATATACAACATCTTCAGCAGCCTTCGAATTGCGCGTAAAGGTTGCAAGCATATGTTCGATCGTGTGCATTGATACCATATCCACAACCGTACCAGTATTTGGCTTACAAAATCGAAGATCGTATGTTATAATATCTCCGTCTATTCTTGAAATATAAAAGCCCTCATCAAGCTTTCGGTGATCCACCTCAAATGATTTTATTTTCTTCATAATTACATCTCCTTTAACAGAAGCTTTATTATCTCAATCGAATTATCTGCCGCCATCTGACAGAAGGTCGGAAAATCCATCTCACTGTCGCTGTTCGCGCCGTCGGATATTGCTCGGAGTACGCCGAACCGTACATTATTCATAGTGCATACGTGACCGATCGACGCGCCCTCCATTTCCGCAGCAGCAGCGTTGAATATTCCGGTAAGCTTTTCCCGCTGATCATCGCGGCAGATGAACTGGTCTCCCGATACTATAGTGCCGGTGATCGTATGAATTCCGATTTTTTCCGTGCACCTTTCAAGCAGCTGCATAATTTCCGGATCACATTCCATATATACGCGGTTTATGCCGGTTATAAATCCCGGTTCATCGCCGAGCGGAGTGGTATCCATATCATGCTCCGCAACCCTGTCCGCTATTACAACATCGCCGATTGAAAGCGACTTGTCAAGTCCTCCCGCAACACCGATATTTATAACTATATCCGTATTATATCTTAAAATCATCGTCTGCGCTGTCACTGCGGCATTGACCTTTCCCACTCCCGCTTCTGCGACAACCACATCCGTTCCGTTTATTGTTCCGCTGCAAAAATCAACCGAGGAAACAGTCTCCGTTCTCTTATTCTCCATTATTGCCTTGAGCCCGTCAACCTCGCTTGCCATTGCTCCGATAATTCCTATCATAATGTTCACTCCTTAATTTCATTTAATGTAATTATATCACCTATCATTGATGCTTGTCAATATTTTCTTGACAAATGCGCGGCTATATGCTATACTATATAGTGAATCAAAAGGGGCGCACCACCGCGGGTACGGTTTTCTTTTGGTTCTTTTTCTTTAGTAAGGGAGTGAATAATTATGATAAAGATAAACGGTGAACAGCGTGAAGGCTTTGAGGGTATGACGGTAGGCGAAATGCTTGCAGAGCTTGGCTATAAAACAGCCTATATAGCGATTGAAATGAACGGTGAAATTCTCAAAAGAGAAAATTATCCCTCGACCGAACTGCGTGACGGTGACTGGTTAGAGGTTGTTAATTTTGTTGGCGGAGGTTGATTTATGACACCGAGTAAAGAAGAATTTGAACGCATAATGATTGAGCGGCACACAAAGCCGGTATATGACAAGCTGAAAAACGCGCGTGTTGCGATTGCCGGTCTTGGCGGACTCGGCTCTAATATCGCTATATCCCTTGCCCGCGCAGGGGTTGGCGAGCTGTTTCTTGTCGATTTCGACAAGGTCGATCTGAGTAACCTTAACCGCCAGCAATATGAGATAGGCGATCTCGGCATCTATAAGACAGAAGCGCTTTCGGCAAGGCTCAAACGCATCAATCCGTATATTGAAATATCATATAAGACAATTAAAGTAACTCCCGAAAATGCCTCAGAACTTTTCGGCAGCTTTAATATTGTGTGCGAAGCGTTCGACAGGGCGGATATGAAGGCAATGCTAATAAATTCGCTTCTTGCAGAGTGCCCGGATACCGTAATAGTTTCAGGCTCGGGCATGGCAGGGTATTTAAGCTCGAACACGATAAAGACAAAACAGGTATTTCGCCGTCTTTACATATGCGGCGATACCGTTACGGATATGCATGACGTTAATGGACTTATGGCACCGCGTGTAGCAATATGCGCAAATCATGAAGCAAATATGGTTATTAGACTAATTTTAGGAGAGAAGGAAGTATAATATGGCAGACACATTTAAACTAGGAAATCACGAATTTACATCACGATTCATACTAGGCTCGGGCAAATATTCGCTCGACCTTATAAAGGCGGCAGTTGAGCACGCCGGCGCGCAGATAATCACGCTTGCGCTGCGCCGCGCGGCAACCGGAAATATCGCAAATATACTCGATTACATACCCAAGGGCGTTACACTGCTCCCGAACACATCGGGCGCGAGAAATGCCGAGGAGGCTGTGAGAATCGCGCGGCTTGCTCGCGAAGTCGGCTGCGGCGATTTTATAAAGATTGAGTGTATAAGAGATTCAAAATATCTACTGCCTGATAACTATGAAACCGCAAAAGCAACAGAAGCGCTCGCAAAGGAAGGCTTTGTTGTAATGCCGTATATGTACCCTGATTTAAACGCGGCGCGTGATATGGCAAATGCCGGAGCAGCCTGCATAATGCCGCTCGGTGCGCCGATAGGCACAAATAAGGGGCTTGCAACAAAAGAATTCATAAAAATCCTCATTGATGAAATCGACCTTCCGATAATTGTTGATGCCGGAATAGGCAGACCGTCACAGGCATGCGAGGCAATGGAGATGGGCGCAGCAGCGGTTATGGCAAACACCGCAATTGCAACTGCCGGTGATATCCCACAAATGGCAGAGGCGATGAAGCTCGCAATCGAGGCCGGACGTGCGGCATACCTCGCAGGACCGGGACGCGTACTTGATAAGGGAGCGGCAGCATCATCTCCATTAACAGGATTTTTGGCAGACTAAGGAGAAATAATATGGCAGAAATAAAAGAACTTGACCCGAAAAACAGAATAGACCACATGAAATATCTTCCCGATATGGAAGTTATTGATTCCGATATAGATAAGCGTGTGGTAGAAGCGATGAACGCGTATGACTACACGCAGTTTACGGCGCAGGATGTAATGGCGGCACTTAATGCCGATACACTCTCACCGCGAGATTTCCAGGCGCTTCTATCCCCTGCTGCTGAACCGTTTCTTGAACAAATGGCGCAGCGGGCACAGCAGGAGACGAGAAAGCATTTCGGAAACTCCGTTATGATGTTCACTCCGGTCTACATAGCAAACTACTGCGAAAATTTCTGCGTATACTGCGGATTCAACTGTCATAACAAAATCCGCCGAGCAAAACTCAGCTATGAAGAGATAGAGAAAGAATTTCAGGCTGTAGCAAAAACAGGCTTACAGGAAGTGCTTTTGTTGACCGGCGAAAGCCGAAAAGGCTCGGATGTTAAATATATCGGCGAGGCGTGCAAAATTGCGCGTAAATATTTCAAGGTGATCGGTCTTGAGGTATATCCGATGAACTCGGACGAATATGCATATTTGCACGAATGTGGCGCAGACTATGTAACGGTATTCCAGGAAACATATGACAGCGACAAATATGAAACGCTGCATCTTGCCGGACATAAGCGTATATGGCCATACCGCGTGAATGCTCAGGAGCGGGCAATACGCGGCGGCATGAGAGGCGTGGGCTTTGCGGCGCTTCTTGGCCTTAGCGATTTCAGAAAGGACGGATTCGCTACAGGGTATCACGCATATCTCTTGCAGCAGAAATACCCCCACTCAGAAATAGCGATTTCATGTCCGCGACTGAGACCTATCATAAATAACGATAAAATTAATCCGAAGGACGTTCACGAACGCCAGCTTCTGCAGGTAATTTGCGCATATCGCCTATTCTTGCCGTTTGCGAGCATCACAATCTCAACGCGTGAGAGCAGCGAGTTCAGAAAGCACGTTATAGCAATCTGTGCCACAAAGATTTCGGCGGGCGTATCGGTTGGTATAGGCGGCCGTACCGAGGGTGAGGAATCTAAGGGGGACGCACAGTTTGAGATAAACGACAGCGCATCGGTTGACGAGGTCTATAACACGATAACGGAAATGGGTATGCAGCCTGTTATGAGTGACTATATATATGTATAATAAACTGATTTGCATTTCAAACCGCTCGCTTTGCAGCGGCAATTTCATAGAGCGTATCAGGGATATTCTCGATATGGGTATCCCCGTTATCCTACGTGAGAAGGATTTGACGGAAGCAGAGTATTATGATATGCTTGTCAATATAGACAGAAAGGAAATAATCGCGCACACATTTATAGATGCGTCAAAAGCGTATGGGTGCCTAAAAATCCACCTGCCTCTGCCGCTCCTTGAAACTGCGGATGTATCCGGCTTTGAGGTTGTCGGCTCGTCAACACATTCTATAGAACAAGCTTGCCGCGCTGAAAAGCTCGGAGCCTCTTATATAACCGCCGGACACGTTTTTGAAACCGATTGCAAAAAAGGACTTGCGCCGCGTGGCACAGAGCTTTTAGCTGAAATAAATAAGACTGTTTCTATACCTGTTTACGCGCTCGGCGGCATATCTTCCGACAATGCGGCTGCTGCCATAAGCGCCGGAGCATATGGTGCAGCGGTAATGTCAGGCTTTATGAAATGCGATGATCCGCGCGAATATCGTGACAGGTACAAGCATATATTGTAAGGATTAAAACGTCTTTTGACGATGCGGTACGAAAGGATTGATTAAATGAAAAAAACACTCGCAGTAATTGCGGCATTTACAATACTGAGCCTTCAGGCAAGCGCCTGCGCCACAGATTATGACTATTCATGGGCAGAATCGGAAATAAACTACTGCCGTGACAACGGAATAATGACCGGCGATGAACACGGCAATCTCCATCCCGAAGGGACGCTTACCCGCGCGCAGATGGCAAAAATGCTCGTTGAGGGCTTTGATCTGGAATATGACAGAAGCGCGTCATTTTCGGACGTCTCCGCAGATTTGTGGTATTATGATTATGCCGGAGCAATCAAGAACTGTATGACGGAGCCAGACACGGTCTTTAACGGCGATGAGATCGTAACTCGTGAAGAATTCGCCGCAACTCTTGTAAAGGCATCAAGAGTTGGCTATACCAATCCGCTTAATCCGAAAATTCTCGAACAGAATTTTGCCGACAGTGGCTCAGTGACAAAGAAATATTATAATCCGCTCTCTATTGCAGTTGAAAAGGCATATTTCCGCGGCTCGGACGGGTATTTAAGACCCAAGGATACACTCCGACGCGCCGAAGTCTGCGCACTGCTCTACAGGGTCATTGAATCGAAGAAGGGTACACTGATCTTCACATGGGAGGATCTCGGTGTTAAGGAATCATATACGCCTATTCTGGGTGAAGCGCAGGTTTCTTTGGACTCCGCCATCGCATGGGCAAAAGCGCACGATGCTGCTGATCTGTTCATTGACGCGGCACAGTATTACTGGAAATACGGCGAGGAATTTGGAATGCGTCCGGAGGTGCTCTACGCGCAGGCGGCAAAGGAAACGGGATTTGGCAAATACGGCGGCGCTGTGCTGCCTGAGATGAACAACTTTGCCGGAATAAAGGTTCGCGGCGCGACAGGTGACAGAACCGAGGATCACGAAACATTCGCAACCCGCGAGGACGGAGTACGCGGTCACTTTAATCATATGTGCGCCTATACGGGACTTGCCACGATTGGCGAGGTGCACGAGAGATATTACGCGACAAGAACAGCCGCATGGGCAGGCTCAGTAGAGAATGTCGAAGCGCTCGGCGGACGCTGGTGCCCGAATCTGTATTACGGTTATTCAATAGTGCATGATTTGTTAGAAAATATGTACAAATATTAAAAAGAAACGGACAAAAGAAGAAATGGATATACAAATACTGATTTCCAGAATGATTGTATTATTTTTGGTAATCTTTCTGGGATATTTCATTTACAAAATCAAATTGGTAGATGATAACTTTGTGAAGAAATTTACAAAGCTCATTCTTGATGTAACGCTCCCGGCAATGATTCTCGCTTCGGTGCTGAAGCTCGAAGAGCGTCAGGCTGTATCTGACGTGATAACCGCGCTTGCGGTTTCTTCAGCGCTGTTCTTTGTTATTCTTCCGATATTCGGATGGCTGCTCGCAAAAGCGCTTTTTGTCAAAAAGGGAGCCGTGGGCTTATATACCTTCATGACCTCATATTCAAACATCGGGTTCATGGGTATGCCGGTACTTGGCGCGTTATACGGCAATACCGGACTTTTCTATGCGGCAATATTTAATCTTGTGTTTAATATTGCGATTTATTCAATCGGAATATGGATAATGAACCGCGACAGCAGCACTCCGAAACGGTTCGATCTGAAGTCACTTCTGCATCCGGGGATTATTGTAGCATTCCTAAGCATATGCTTCTATTTCACAGGGCTCCAATGTCCTGTTGTTATTGCAGATACAGTTGATACAATCGGCTCAATAACATCGCCTGCGGCCATGATACTTATCGGCTGCTCACTTGCGAAAATGGATGTTAAGAGCGTATTTTCCGAATGGAGACTCTACCCATGGACAATATTAAAGCAGCTTGCTGTTCCGCTGATATTGTGGATACCGTTCACATGGGTCATAAAAAACGAGCTGCTTCTTAATATTACATATATTCTCACCGGAATGCCGGTAGCAAACACATCGGTGCTGTTTGCCACTAACTTCGGCGGAGACGACAAGCTTGCCGCAAAATCGGTATTTCTCACGACTCTTATTTCGCTCGTGACCGTACCGGTTATTATAATGATAGTAACATAACCTGAATTATATTGACACATGAAAAAACGACGCAAAGCTCATGCTTTGCGTCGTTTTGTTATCTCATATACTTTTTTATCATTGCTGCCTCTGAGGCGATTTTCTCTGCCGCTTCGATTATTTCTTCATTCGTTGTTTTTTCCGAGAAGCTGATTCGCACAGCTCCCGTTATTGCCGGTTTTGCCGCGCCCATTGCCGTTAGCACATGACTTGGCTGTGGCTTGTGGCTTGAACATGCTGAGCCGGTTGAAACATATATTTCATGCCGTTCAAGCGAATGCAGAAGTATTTCCGCCTTAATTCCGTTAAACGAAACATTTAAAACGCTTCCGGCATTATGCTCATCCGAGCCATTGAAGCTTATAAAATCAAGCCGTTTTGCAAGCTCACTCTTCATAAGATCTCGCTTTACCCTTAATCCTTCCATATCGCAGCCGCATTTCTCTGCCGCCGCTGCAAATGCTAATATTCCACCGACGTTTTCCGTTCCCGGTCTTATTTCGTTCTGCTGCTCGCCGCCGTACAGTATCGGCGTAACGCGCGGATTTTTCATATACAGCGCGCCGCAGCCTTTGAAGCCGTGGATTTTATGCGCGCTTATCGTCACCATGTCCACATTGAGGGTTCTAAGGTTGATTGGAACCTTACCAAATGACTGAACGCAGTCACTGTGAAAAATGGCTTTCGGACAGCGCTCATGTACCGCCGCCGCAATTTCCTCTATAGGTTGAATTACGCCTGTCTCATTATTTACGTGCATTATACTTACAAGAATTGTATCCTCTGTAAGCTGCTCTTTTAGTTTTTCAATATCCACTCTGCCATCTGGAAGAACATCGGCAAATACAACATCAAAACCTTCCTCGCCTAGCCTTTTCACAGCTTCAAGTACAGACGGATGCTCAATCTTTGAGGTAATCACTCGCCTGCCCTGCTTTGCAAGCCTATGCGCTGTGCCTAGAACGGCGAGATTGTTTGCTTCTGTTCCGCCGGAGGTGAAATATATATTTTTCTTATCACCGCCGAGCATTCCGGCAAGCGTTTCCTTTGCGGCACCTATGAGCTTCTCTGCCCGCAATCCGAGCCCGTGCAGTGAGGATGGATTTCCGAATTCCTCCGCCGCTTGTATCATTGCCTTTACTGCCGCTTCACACGGCTTTGTTGTCGCCGCATTATCTAAATATATCATATTTAACCCATGTCTGTATCATCAAATGCGTTTGCTATAGATTCTCCCGGCGCAACCATCGGATAAACATTCTCGTCCTTGTCAATTCTCGCATCGATAACAGTCGGTCTGCCGCTCGCAATAGCCTTTCCTAACACATCAGCAAACTCCTCCGGAGTCGTTGCCATATATGCGTCACAGCCGATTGCTTCGGCAAGCTTAACGTAATCAACCTGATCATCAAGAACGGTATGAGAATATCTTCCTTCATAGAAAAGCGTCTGCCACTGGCGAACCATGCCGAGTACTCTGTTATCTACAATAACCTCGATTATCGGGAGATTGTGACGAACCGCAGTTGCAAGCTCGTTCATGTTCATTCTGAATCCGCCGTCTCCGGCAACGTTTATAACAATCTTATCAGGGAACGCTGCCTTTGCGCCGAGTGACGCGCCAAGACCATAGCCCATTGTGCCGAGACCGCCTGATGAAATATACGTTCTCGGGTTCTTGTATCTATAGAACTGTGCCGCCCACATCTGGTGCTGTCCGACCTCAGTTGTAATGATTGCTTCACCCTTTGTCTGTCTGTATATTTCAGAAATTACTCCACCGCCTGAAAGAACGTCTGTTCTATAGCGAAGCGGGAATTTTTCCTTCATACCATTAAGCTCGTTAAACCACTCGCTATGGTTATAGTTTTCCTTTATCGCAGCGTTCAGACGCTTTAATATCTCCTTTGCGTCGCCTACAATATGCTCGTCAACTGCAATATTCTTATTGATTTCCTTTTCGTCAATATCAATATGTACAATCTTCGCATTCTTCGCAAACGCTTTGGCATTGCCGTAAACTCTATCTGAGAAACGTACGCCAATCGCAAGAAGAAGATCACAGTCCGATACTCCGAAGTTTGAAGTCTTTGTTCCGTGCATGCCGAGCATACCGGTATAACGTCTGTCTGTTCCGTCAAATGCGCCCTTACCCATAAGAGTATCGCATACCGGAGCATCTATTTTTTCCACCAGCTCCTTAAGCTCTGCTGATGCATCCGCCGCGATTATTCCGCCGCCTACGAACACATACGGTTTCTTTGATTTTGCGATAAGCTCCGCTGTTCTTTCTATTGCGCTGTTATCGATTGTATCTGTCACAGGCTCTATCGCTTCCGGAGCCTTTGGCTCATATTCTGCTGTGTTCGCCGTTACATCCTTCGGTATATCTACAAGTACAGGACCCTTTCTGCCGCTTGCAGCTATTTTAAATGCCTCTCTGATAGTATCGGCAAGATCTTTAACGTCCATAACAATATAGCTCTTTTTTGTGATAGGCTTTACAACCTCTGAAATTGCAACCTCCTGGAAGCTATCCTTGCCTAACAATCCTGTACCGACGTTACAGGTTATCGCAACCATCGGAATTGAATCTATATTTGCCGTTGCAATGCCTGTTACAAGATTTGTTGAACCCGGACCCGATGTCGCAAAGCATACGCCTGTTTTTCCTGTCGCTCTTGCATAGCCATCCGCCGCATGGGATGCGCCCTGCTCATGAGAAACAAGTATGTGTCGAATTTCGTTCGAATGCTTGTACAACTCGTCATATACATTTAAAATTGCGCCGCCGGGGTAACCAAAAATTGTGTCAACTCCCTGCTCCTTCATACATTCTATTACTATCTCTGCGCCTGTTAACTGCATCAATCAAAACTCCTTTTAAATTCACCTTATAATAAACCATTTAACAGTATAATATAAAATCCCGACTTTGTCAATACAAAATCGGGATTTTTGTCGATATGAAAGTTCATATTATTCCGCTGTTATTGCGTTATATATCATCTGCATAAATTCGGCGCGTGTAATATTATCCTCCGGACGGAAAATCTCGGTATCGGATGCAATTATTCCCATACCTTTTAACATAGCAATTGAGCTGTAATTATCCGGTGTATCGAGATATGGCATCTTGAATACGTCTGAACCGATAAGCTTTTCATATCCGAGTCCTTTTACGAACATGTCAGCCGCTGTGCGTCTTGTGATAAGTGTTTCCTCGTCATACTTTTTGTTTCTGTCGTAATAATATCTCCAGCCTCTTATAATCTCTGCCGCAAGCGCTTCGGTAACGCCGTCCTCCGGCTTGAACTCGCCGCCCTTAAAGCCTATTCCGGCAAGCGCGAGCTTTTCGGCTGTCGGTCTGATCCAGTGATCATTAATATCGCTGTATTTATATCCCGTGGTGTTCTGCGGATCCTCATTTCTATAATTCACACGCTTTCCTGTCTGCGCGTTTATATCAGTGAAATCCGAAGGCATATATACCGCCTCTATGCCGTTTTCGGTCTTTGCGTATTTAAGCTGCAGATCAGACACCCAGAACGCTTTTTCTGTGCCGATAAACGTATCCGGTGACGCATATTCGGCTGATTTGTAATCAGAAACCTCGCTGATGTTAACCGAATAGCTGTCGCCTGTTTTTAACGCATAAGCGCTCAGAGCGGCAACTTCTATACCGTTTACCTTATATATAAATCTTGCTCCTTCTCCATTCTCCGGTATATCCCAGTTCTCCGAATCATCCTCGTATCCATCTGCGCTTGCAGGTGCGAGATTTGAGATAAGCTGCTTTACGCTTTCCTTATCTGAAAAATCGTATTGGGTAAGCTTGTTGTTCGGAACATTATTGATATGCAGATTTGTAATATCGCCTGTCTTTGCATCAACTCTGATATCTGTATATGTATCCTTGTCATAGGAATAGAAATTATAAGTTCCGCCTGTCTTGCTTATGTAGAGATTAGAATTTATATTATCATTAAGCTTTATTCCTAGCTTTTCTTCTATAAGTTTAATAATCTTCTCCTTTGAAAGAAGATTGTTAACGCGCGCTATTTCCTGCTGTTCGCTCTCGCTCAGCTCTTTATAGCCCATATCTGCTGCAGCGTCCTCGGCAACTCCCGCAGCGTAACTGTTTCGAGTCACAATCCCATACGAATTTTCCATCTCAACCATATCGCCAGATAACGCGCTTACAGCCTTTATCGAAGAAATGCTGTAAACAGGGAATATTACAAGCTCGTCGTCTTTATCGTGATACGAGTTATACACTGGCTTCGGCTCGGCGCTTATCATATACTGTGCGTAAGCTAACTCAGATGATATAAGTAACGATGTATCCTCGTCAGGCAGAGCCACAGGCGAGAAGCTCGCTGAATCAAGCGTTCCATCGCTTTTTACCCCTATGCTGCCGATCGGATCTCTGTATTCAATACCGTTTCGGCCAAGATATACGTCATAATCTATAGCACCGTACTGATACGCACTTGCCTCAAGGCGTATATCGCCCTCAAGATCCGGCAGCAGTATTTTTGTGTACTCGCGCGCCTTTGTCTCGGTTGAGCTGTCAGCTGAAAGATAATCGTACTCCGGCGCGTAATCAGATGTATGGTAAGAAAGAATATCTCCGTTCTCGCTTACATCCGCACGAATACTGCCGTCTGCATCCTTCTTTGACCATCTGAACGAATAACGCTCGCCGCTCTCGTCCGAGCTTATCCCCTGATATGTGAACTCAGAATATTCCTCGGGGATATTGAGCCTGTTTTTAACGTCCGGTATAAGTTTCTCGTAATCGGTCTCAGCCGCCAGCGTCATAGGTGCCGTTGCCACGAGCATCGCCGATGCTGCTGTAATAGCCGCTGTAATGACTGGTAATAGTTTTTTCATATCTGTTATCTCCTTAAATATAAATTGTTTACTATATACAATACGAACGAATCGTCCAAAAGGTTGCATTAATTTTTAAAAAATTTTATTTTTTTCCGGTCATTGCCAGAGACTTTACTAAAATATGTACACGTCTCATATTGATAGATGTCAGTGCTTCAATAACACCCCTTATATTGTACTGCGCGATACGGCACACGCGGTGTATGTCGCAGCCATAACGGAGCGTTACAGTCATGTCCATATGTATTCCGTGAGATGTCTTTCTGACGTTGATGTTATTTACCTTTTCTATTCCGTCAATTCGTTCAGCCTCGTGTATTGCGAGACTGTTTAATACCTCATCCGAAATCGTGAAATCGCCCATATATGAAAACGTCGGGCGCACAATAGACTTGTCCGCTGCCGTTCCTCTTTCCTCTATATCAAGGTTTTTCTGAAACCGTCTTAGCGGATGCAGAAAGTAACCTGAAAATTCCTTCTGTATCTCGAAAGTCGGAACAGGAATTACATGCTTTCCATCCTCAAGCCGCATACGGTTTGCCATAGCCATTTCCTCAGGCGTTGCTACATCCTCTATATGGATAAATCGCGCAACAGGTCCGACTTCAAGTCGCTTTGCGATCTTTTGTGCCATTTCCTCTGACGTGCCCAATATCATGAGCCGCTTTATTTTGCTGTGTTTTAGGGCACGGCGCATTTCCGAAGCATACTTCGGCGGAATGAAAAGTGCATGCTTTACTGACGCAATTCTTGTAGACTCCTTTTTTGCGCTCGTTCCGGCTATAACACGTCCGTTAGAAATCAGCAGTCCGTCGTCTATGATCCCATCTGCGTTATTTTTTTTTGCTACTATCAGCGAACGATAGCTCTTCCCTGTACCGCTAGGACCTGTGAATGCAATTACTTCCATAGTTTTATACTCCATCTGTTTTTTCCTGCGACTTCTTTACTCTGTAAGCTAAAGTCATCAGCGAATCTGATAAATGCACATTCTCAACCGGGATATTTTCAGGCAGATCAAGCTCAGTATATGAGAAATTTAAAATCCCCTTTATACCGCTCCTTACTACACGCTCTGCCATCTCCGTAACAGCTGTATTCGGAACAGTGAGTATTGCAATATCAACATTATTTTCTTTTATATATTCTTCAAGCTCAGCATCGGATCTGACCCTGATCCCGCATATCTCTGAACCGATAATTCTACGGTCATTATCGAAAATCCCGATAAGCTTGAAGCCGCGCTTCTCAAAGGAATTATGATTAGCAAGCGCTCGTCCGAGATTTCCCGCACCGATAATTATTGTGGTATCACCGTCTGCAAGTCCCAGTATTTTTCCTATTTCATCAATTAAATAATATACATTATATCCATAACCCTGCTGACCGAAACCGCCAAAATAGTTAAGATCCTGGCGAATCTGTGACGCTGTCACGCCCATTAGCTTTGAAAGCTCGTTTGACGAGATTCTCTGCACATCCTGATTTTTTAAATCGCTCAGATATCGATAATACCTCGGCAGCCGCTTTATGACTACCTCCGGTACTTTTCTCTCTG